>CAYQDH010000103.1:0-13882 GCA_964416075.1 uncultured Anaerolineales bacterium
GACCATCATCGCTTCCTCCCAATGCAGATTGGCATCGTGTGCCAGGGAGCTGTCCTCGCTGCACCCCTAGTCCGGATAAGTCTCCCATTTTTTACGTTCTATTTACGTTAATAATGTGTTAAACAGTTTTGTTCCGTTAATCTATGTGTTACCTCGATTGGATATTCGCCCATCTACTCCGATGGAGCGCGTTACATTTCAAATAATACACATATCCTTCGATCCATGCAATGGGAAAAGGGATGGCGCCAGGGCTTTGTCACAATCGCTTATGCTGTCACCCCTTCACGTTGTTCAGGGCAGGCTCTGACTGCAAAGAAAGGGTCTCCGCTACAGTAAACGGGGATCCTTCACTTTGTTCAGGATGACGGAATCGCAACCATGACAAGGCCCTGTGATGGCGAATGCGCACTTGACAGCGCAGGGTGCGATGACTAGCATGGTCTCGGTCAGGGGCTACCTGACCCAACACTAGATACCTATCCAGAGAGGAGCACGGTAATGGCTCAACCGCGAGTGGCACTGCAGATGTATACCGTCCGCGACGAGGCGGCCAAGGATTTCAAAGGGACGATGCGCAAGGTCGGCAAGATCGGCTACGCCGGCGCGGAGCTCGCCGGCACGGGCGGCCTGAGCGCCGGGGAGCTGAAGGAACTGCTTGCCGAGTCGGGTTTGGTCCCGGTGGGATCTCATGTAGGCTTGCTTGACTTTGAGACCAAGCTGGACGAGGTGATCGCCTACTATGGTACGGTGGGCTGCAAGTATGTGGGCGTGCCCGCCCTGCCCGGCGATCTGCGCAACCCCGCGGGCTTTAGGCGCGCGGCCGCCATCATGAACAAGGCGGGCGCGGAGCTGAAAAAGGTGGGGATGGAGATGTACTACCACCACCATGCCTTTGAGTTCGAGCGCATCGAGGGCGAGCGCGGCATGGATATCCTCCTGGCGGAGACCGATCCCGCGCTGGTCTCGATCGAGACCGACGTCTACTGGGCGCAATACGGCGGCGAAGACCCTGCCGCGTTCATCCGCGCCAATGCCGGGCGCTTTCACCTCGTCCACATCAAGGACATGATCGGCGCCGGGGACAAGCGCACCTATGCCGAGATCGGCGAGGGACACATCGACTTTCAGGCGATCTTTGCTGCCAGCGAGGCGCAAGGCGCCACATGGTACATCGTGGAGCAGGACATCTGCCAGCGTCCCAGCCTGGAGAGCGCCGCGCTCAGCCTCAAGAACCTGAAAAAGTGGGGCAAGGCGTAGAGGTAACCACCAAGACTCCAAGACACCAAGAAGAAGGGACCCTGGGAATCCTTTCCTGCCTTGGTGCTCTTGGTGTCTTGGTGTTAGGCCCAGCCTTTGCACAAAGGAGCGACAACAACAATGGCTAACTTCCCTGCTCTAGCATCCGACGAGCGGCTGGCCCTATTGGAGCCACCGCATGGCCCCTTATCCATGGTCCTGGATACCGACACTTACAACGAGATCGACGACCAGTTCGCCCTGACCTACGCGCTCCTCTCGCCCAACCTGACGATGGAGGCGGTGTACGCGGCGCCCTTTTTCAACAGCCGCTCCACAGGGCCCGCCGACGGGATGGAGCGCAGCTATGAGGAGATCCTGCGGGTGATGGATCGCTTGGGCCGCGGGGATCCCCACACCGTCTTTCGCGGTTCCGAGAGCTACCTGTTGCCCGGCAAGCAACCCGTGACCAGCCCGGCGGCGGAGGATCTGATCAAGAAGGCGCTGGCGCCCCGCCAGGGCCCCCTATACGTGCTGGCGGTGGGGTCCATCACCAACGTGGCCTCGGCCATCCTCATGGCGCCCGAGATCATCCGGCGCATCGTGGTGGTCTGGCTGGGGGGCCATCCCACCTATTGGCCCACCGCGCGCGAGTTCAACCTGCAGCAGGACGTGCCCGCGGCCCAAGTGATGTTCGATTGCGGCGTACCCCTGGTGCAACTCCCCTGCAAGAACGTGACCGAGCACCTGCGCACCACCCTGCCCGAGATGCAGGCCTATGTGCGCGGGCAGGGACCGATCGGCGACTATCTCTACAGCATCTTTGAGAGCTACCACGAGGACCATTTCGCCTATTCCAAGGTGATCTGGGACATCGCCTCCGTGGCCTATGTGAACAATCCAGACTGGATACCCACCGAGCTGCGCCCTTCGCCGAACTTGCGCGACGACATCACCTGGGGCCCAACCGATGCGAGCCGCCACCCGATTCGCATCGCCCAGGACCTGAACCGCGACCGCATCTTTGGCGACCTGTTCCGCAAGCTGCAGGCGAACGCGCGATGAGCGGCGCCATGCCTGGCGGCGCCATTCCTGGCCCCGCCTACCGCATCGTCACCCCGCGCCTGGTGATTCGCTGCTGGGACCCCGCGGATGCGCCGCTGTGGGCCGAGGCGATCAGCGCCAGCGTGGAGCACCTGCGTCCCTGGATGCCCTGGATCAAGGACGAGCCCAAGAGCCCGCAAGACCGCATCGCCACGTTGCGGTGCTTTCGCGGCCAGTTCGACCTGGACCAATCTTTCATCTATGGCATTTTCAGCCGAGACGAACGGGAGGTGTGGGGCGGCACGGGCCTGCACACGCGCCCGGACAAGGACGCACTGGAGATTGGCTACTGGATTCATGCGGCGCACATCAACCAGGGGCTGGCTACGGAGACCTCCGCAGCGCTGACCAAGGTGGCCTTTGAGGTGCACCAGGTGAAACGCGTAGAGATCCACTGCGACGACAACAATGTGCGCAGCGCGGCGGTGCCGCGCAAGCTGGGCTTTATCCACGAGGCTACGCTGCGCCGTAGGGATGTAGATTACCAGGGCAACCCGCGCGACACGATGATCTGGTCCCTGTTTGGCGATGACTACCCTGGCAGCCCGGCCGCGCAAGCGCCCATCGAGGCCTATGATGCCATAGGACGGAGAATTGTCTAGTGTACCCGGGCATGACCCGATACATGCCTATGCTCATTCCTGGCTCATGGCACAATCCGCTTGCGCTACTCGTATGCTACAATAGAGATAGGAGTCATATACGCCATCGACCTTATCAACCTGCGGGCTAGATCGTTCCTCTGGCAGGACAAGAGGTGGCCTTCGTCCTACAAGCGTTTTACCAAACGAACCCATTTAGGAGGAACCCCATGCCCGTAGGTGAAATCGGTTATGACAAATTGGCCGAAGCCTATGGCTGCCCGGGCTCCGAGCGGCTGCAGCGCATCCTGCGCATGCTGATGACGGATGAAGAGGCCTACTGGCTATCGCGCCTACCAGGCACGCCGGGACAGCTGGCTGAGGACCTCGCCCACACCGCGGCCGAGGCGCGCGCGGCGCTGGAGCGCCTGGTCGAACAGGGCCTGGCCGTCCGTGGCGAGGAGACGCCCACCGGCCCGCGCTACTCGCGGCTGGACCTCGGCTGGCTGGCCGATTGGACCCTGGCCAACCCACGCTACGAGCGCCTGGGGCCCGCTTTCTACGACGCCTGGCGCGAGTTCTACAACGACGAGGCCTATCCCGCGAACCAGGAACGCGCACGGACGGTGAAACCCGAGGAGATCAAGCCGGCCAAGTTCCGCGTCCTGCCCGCCGAGAGCGCGCTCCCGGCGGACGGCGTGCTCGACCACGAGCGAGCCTCGTTGATCGTCCGCCAGGCCAAGCAGATCGCCGTCGCCAACTGCCCCTGCCGGCGGCGCGAGCGGCGCTGCGACACCGAGCAGCGCACCTGCCTGTTCATCGATGATCTGGCGGCCTACGGCGTCGCCCACGGCGCGGCGGAGCCTATCGACCTGGACGAGGCCCTGCGGATCCTGGAGTGGGCCTCCAAAGAGGGCCTGGTCCACGATACCGAAAACATACCCCACCCCCGCGTCATCTGCAACTGTTGTTCCGACTGCTGCGCCTTCTTGCGGCCCTATGTGGCCTATGGCTTTGACTTGCCCATCGCCACCAGCCGCTACCAGGTGCGCCTCGACGCATCGCGCTGCACCAACTGCGGCGCCTGCCTGGAACGGTGCAGCTTCGGAGCCCTGCAGGGCGGCGATGAGCACCCGCTCCTCTATGGCGCCAAGTGCGTCGGCTGCGGGCTTTGCGCGGTGGCCTGCCCAGAGGGGGCGCTGGGGCTGGAGATCGCCCGCGAGGTCGGGTTTTCGGAATCGGGAGCGCAACTCGGCTCATTCTAGCATGAAAGGTGCGGGCAAATGAAAAGCGCCATCATCTATGGCGAGCGGGATGTCCGGGTGGAAGAGGTCGATATCCCCAGGATCGGGCCCAGCGATGTACTGGTGCGTGTCCGCTCGTGTGGCATTTGCGGTTCCGATGTGCACCGCTACCTGGCCACGGACTATGGCCGGGTGGTGCCGCATCCCATGAACTCGGGGCACGAATATTGTGGGGACGTGGTGGAGGTGGGCCGCGAGGTGCGGCGCTTCCGGGTGGGCGATAGGGCCACCCTGGGCGTCATCTGGTGGTCTCTGAGCGGCGAATTCCCCGCTCGCGCTGCCAGTACGCCCGCTGTGCAGGCCCTCGTGGCACAGCCGCAGGGCCGCTTGGGCGCCTTTTCCGAGTACGTGTGTATCCCCGATGCCGACGAGCGCCTGGTGAAGGTGCCGAGCCATGTGAGTTACAACAGCGCCGCAGTCCTGGAGCCCTTTACCGTAGCGCTCAAGAGCTTTGCCCGCCCCCGGACCGCCCCCGAGGATAGCGTCCTCATCACGGGGGGCGGCCCCATTGGCCTGGCAGCCCTTCTTCTTTGCCGCGCCAGGGGTATCGAGGATGTCACCGTGAGCGAGCCATCCAAGGTGCGGCGCGACCTGGCAGCCAGGATCGGCTGCAAGACCGTGAACCCCCTGGAGGAGAATCTGGCGCAGCGCATTGCCCAGCAGACCGCTGGCAAGGGCGTGGATCTGTTCGTCGAATGCGCCGGCACGCAGGCTACCCTCGACAGCGCCTTTGCTCTGACGAAAAACGACGGCCGAATCCTGCTCATTGCGCACTATCGCCAGACGCCACGGTTCAACCTGGAGACCTTTGTACGTGGGGGGCGCAGCCTCTACCCCATGGGCGCTGACGATGTCAACGAGGAGGCCATCCGGCTCGTGGCCGATGGCGTGGTCGATCTGGAGCAGTTAGTTAGTCACGAATTCCCGCTGCAGCAGGCCAGAGAGGCTTTTGAGGTCGCCTGCGACGCGGAAAAATCCATCAAGGTCGTGTTGACGACCTAATCTCGGGAGGAAAGACTATGGCAGGGCATTTACAAGGCAGGGTGGCGATCGTGACGGGCTCGACCTCGGGCATCGGGCGGGCCACAGCGATTCTTTTCGCGCAAGAAGGCGCCAACGTGGTCGTCACGGGCCGACGAGAGGACCTCGGCGAGCAGGTGGTCCAGCAGATCGTGGAGCAGGGCGGTCGGGCGATCTATGTGCGCACCGATGTGGGCGTGGAGGACGACCTGAAACAGATGGTGCAGGCGGCCGTAGAAGCCTACGGTCGCATCGACATCCTGGTCAATAACGCCATCTCTTTCGGGCGGGGGTCCTTTGGCTCGGTCCTGGAGATGACCGCCGAGGGTTTCGACGTCATCGTGCACACTAGCCTGACGGCGATCATCCTGGGCAGCAAATATGCCATCCCCGAGATGATCAAGGCAGGCGGCGGGTCCATCATCAACATGTCCTCGGTGCACGGCCTCCTGGCCGGACACTATATGGATAGCTACAACACGGTCAAGGCGGGGATGCTGAGCCTGACCCGGGCGATGGCCATGGATTTCGGGCGGCACAATATCCGCGTCAATGCCATCTGCCCCGGTTGCATCCTCACCGAGCGCGAGGTCGAGATGCAGACCAACGACAAGCTGCCCTGGTACTTCCGTTACAAGAAACTGGCCATACCCGAGATCTACCCGCTGAGGCGCGCGGGCGAGCCCGAGGAGGTGGCCAAGGCCTGCCTGTTCCTGGCCTGCGACATGTCATCCTTCGTCACCGGCGCCACCCTCGTGGTCGACGGCGGGCTGACCATCCAGAACCAGGAGTCGCTCATCGTGCCCCTGGGCGACCTCTTCCGCGAGACCTTTGCCAAGGAATGGGGCATCGATATATCGGCGGAAAAGCGCGAGGATCCGCGATTCCTATAGAGGTGCTGTGCTGATGCGGGGCTGCTTTTGAGACTCAGCGCACCGCTGCGGATGAAGATGGGGCGGGGATGGGGCGGGGATCGGGCGGGCAAGATGCCCGCCGTACAGTTAGGGGAGGTGACGATGGTACAGTTATTCGGCCGGACCTGGACACGGGAAGAACTGACCAACTATGCGGGTAACATCGATCAACTCGGTGGCGTGCGTATGGCCGTGCTCGACGACGGCAAGGGCCGCGGCATCCGCACCGCGCAATTCGAGACGGGCAGCGGGCTCGCCTTTACCGTGCTCTTGGATCGAGGCATGGATGTGGGCAGGACGACCTACAAGGGGGCGGCGATCGCCTGGGAATCCACGGTAGGCCCGGCCCACCCCATGTATTTCGAGAAGGATGGCCTATCCTGGCATCGCACCTGGGGCGGCGGCCTGGTGAACGGCTGCGGCACCACCTATGCGGGTATGCCCTCTGAAGACCAGGGCGAGGCGCTGGGGATCCATGGGCGGCTCTCACACCTGCCAGCCCACAACATCTGGGCCGATGCGGCCTGGCGCGGGGATCAATACGAGATGTGGGTGCAGGGAAAAGCGCGCGAGACCACGGTCAAAGGCGAGAACATCCTCATCAACCGCCGCGTCTGGACCTACTTGGGGGAGTCGCGCCTGTTCATCCGCGACACGATCACCAACGAGGGCCTGGAGCCCGCGCCGCACATGATGGTCTATCACTTTAACTTTGGCTTTCCCCTGGTGGCCGAAGGGACCGAGTTTGTCGCCCCCTCCAAGAAAGCCAACCTGTTCGTCCAGGACGGAGAGGTGGCGGTCGATCGCCTGCGCTATCCGGCGCCCATCAAAGGGTTCCGAGAGCAAGCCGTCATGCACGAGATGGTCGCCGGAGAGGATGGCATGGTGACCATGATGCTGGCCAACCGCGGGTTCGAGGGTGGCCAGGGGTTGGGCCTCTACTACCGTTACCGCCTGGCCGAGTTGCCGAACATCGCCCAGTGGATCATGGTCAAAGCGGGAACGTATCTCACCGCCTTTGAGCCGCACAACTGCCCCATGTGGGGGCGCGCTCGGGCGCGCGAGAGCGGGACGCTGCCCTTCCTGGCCCCCGGCGAGGAGCGAGAGTACCTCTTTGAGGTGGGCGTGCTGGGCAACAACCAGGAGATCGACGCCATGGCCTCGCAGATCGCCGTACCCTAGGCGCTGCTCTGCAGATCACCCCAGGCGAGGCCCCTCCAGCAGATCGAGGAGCTCGCCTGGGGCGTGAAGGGCGGGATAGGGTTGGGGTGGCACGCGCTCGGGCACCAGCCAGCGATCCAGGTACCACCGGGCCTGGTAAGGCGCCAGGCCGGCGCGGGCGGCCCCGGCCAATTCGTTGCTTCCGCCATCACCCACGAACAGCACATCCGCAGGGGCCAAGCCCAAGCGAGCGCAGCCGAGGTCGTAAATCTCGCGATCGGGCTTGGCATAGCCCACCTGCCAGGAAAAGACCGGCGCCGAGAAAAAGGCCGCCAAAGGCGAGTCGGCCCAGGCCATCACTTCGACAGGGTCGCAGTTGGAGACCAGACCGAAGGGTATGCCCCGCTCCCTCAGCGCGGCGAGCATCTGCAGGACCGCGGGCTCCACATCGGTCACGATGGCGGCATGCGCAGTCACGCGCTCGGCAAAGATCGCTTCGACGGCGTTAGCGTCGGGCTCCACACCGAGCGCGTGGCAGGCCTCGCGTAGCGCGGCGCGGTAATCCGGCAGTGCGCCGGTGTTCCGCGCGTGCAGTTGGGCGCTCCACAGCGCGCGGAAGGCCTCCTCTTGCACCCCCAACTGTGCGGCCATGGACGGCCCCTGTCGCTGTAGGTGGTAGCCCTGGTCGCTGACCAGCGTATCAAACAGGTCAAAAAGCACCGCTCGCATCATATGCTCCCCACTCTAGGCTGTTGGCGCCACCTGCACCGCATCGGCGCCCAAGCGCCCCTCCTCCACCAGCAGGGCCATGGCGCCTCCCGTCAGGGAGCTGGCGTCGAACACGCTCAGCAGGGCCTGGCCGTCGATCGACCCCACCAGGCGATCCCCCTGCACCCGCAGCTCCAAGCGGTAGGGCCTGTAAAGCTGCCAGTCATAGGGCGCCTCCGCCAGCACGTGCGTTCCATCCAACTCGCGCACCAGCTGCACTTTGCCCCCCGCCACAAGCTTGAGCGCGTAATAGCGCCGCAGGCCTTGCACCCGCGCGCCAAGGCCGAAAGACGTGGCGAGGTGCGGTGTCAGCGTGGCCGACGCCACATAGTCGGTCCACTCGCGCGTGCCCTGAATGACCATCCCCACGCCCTCATCCTGGATGATGCGGTAAGCGTGTTCCCCGCCGGGACCAAAAGCGCTGCAAGCCTGCACCCAGGCCGTCAGCCAACGCTGGGCCTGGTGTGAGAGCGGCTCGAACCTGGCGATGGGGGCGCCCGACCAGGTGAGCCAATCGAGATAGAGAGTGCCGTCGGCGCGCGAGCTACCGGGCAAGTCGGCGGCGATCTCCAGCCCTACGCGGGCGATGGGGTAACCAGCAGGCACGGTTACGGTCCACTCTAGGAGCTCGCTGGCGCCCGGCGCCATGACCCGGACGGGGCTGCGGCACACGAGCAGATCATCCATCATGCCATAGGGCTGTACCAACAGGTTCACTCGCACCGGCGCGGCGTTGGCCGCGTCCGCCGAAAGACGGGCGGTCAGCTTCTGGCCGGAATAAAGAGCGGGCGAGGCCACTACCCTATAGCCTGTGGTGGGCGCATAGATGGGCAGCGTCTCGCGAGCGATGCGCGCCCAACGGCCATCGGCCAGGCCGCTATAGTGGATGGCCAGCGCCCGCGAGCGGAACTCGCTGTGCCCGGCCACATTCTCCACCCACGCCGTGCCACAACAGGCGATCTCGTCTTCGTCCGGCAGCCAGCCCTGCACAGAACCGGGCAAAGAAAAGTGGTAACGGGCGCCAGCTTTGGGCGCGGCCAGGGGCGTGCCCGCCAGCGCCCGTCCGATGGAAGCCACCTCCATGGCCTCGCGCAGGGCGTCGCTCACCGTGCGTCCGCCATCGGCGGTGGGCAGGTAGAGCCGGTCGGCCACCGGTCCGCGGAAATCGGGCCCCGCCTCCAGCCCGGCCAGCCCTCCCTTGAGGCCCATCAAGCAGCCCACATTGCCCGAGTTGCAGTCGGTATCCCAGCCCGCCGTGTTGACGATGGTCATGGCCTTCTGGAAGCTGTCATCGCAGTAGAGCAGCGCCAGGATGATCAGGGCATGGTTGGGGATCATGTGGCAGTTTCCGCCGTACTTGTCATAGCCATAGTTGGCCACGATGCGGTAAAAGGCATCGTGCCAGTCGGGGTATTGGGCGCGCCAGCCGCGCAGGTCGCCGATCAGGCGGTAGATGAGCGAATCGTGGGGGATGACGGATAGACCCACGTCGAGCAGCTTGTCGATGTCCGCTTCCGCAAAGGCCTGCGCCTCCATGGCCGCCACCACCTGGGCGCCATAGATGGCCTCGCCATCGTGGCTGACGCTGGCCGCTCGCCGCGCCAGGTCGGCCGCCTGCTGAGGATCCCCGGGCGAGATCATGCCCCAGCCATCGATAAAGATCTGCGCCCCGATCTGCTCGGCCACCACCTGGCCATTGGCGGCGATGGCTCCGCTGGCCGGCGCGGGGATCCCCGCCTTGAGACGCAGATAGGCGGTGTGCTCGGTGGAATTGCCCATCCCGCCCCACCACAGCACGGTCTGCTTTTCGATGAGATAGTTGAGCCATGTCTGGCCGATCTGCGCGGCAGTGAGGGCCAGGGTGTTGCCATAGTCGGGCATGGCCCGCAGAAAGGTAAAGGTGCCCGAGATGTCGTCGTCGGTGACGATGAGCGGCTTGTCGAGCTTGTCGTGGACATAGTACTTGATATCGCCCAGCTCTTTGACGATACGCTCGTGCGACCAGCCCTCAAAGGGCCGCCCCACATACACACCGATGATCTTGCCCAACACGCCCGCGTAGACGCGTTCTTCGTAATCGTGCGGAATGGTGGTCATCGAGCTCCTTTCGGTGATCAGTTATCAGTCTTCAGTGAACAGTGGACGGTGAACGGTAGACGGTGAACGGTAGACGGTGAACGGTAGGCAGTGAACGGTAGACGGTGAACGGTAGGCAGTGATGGGTCGAGGGCAGCGGATTGCTTGTTCACGGCTTGGCCAGGCCAAAGCGGGCATAGAGCTCGGCTGGGGCCTGCCGGGCTCGCAAGTGCTGGCGCAGGATATCCTCCAGTCGCCTCACCTGCTCAGGATGCTGGCTGGCCACGTCGCGCTCCTGCCCGGGATCATCCGGCGCAAAGAGCATGTCCGGGTGCACGCCCCAATCGCGCGACTCGGGCACACGCCAGACGGGCATATCCAGGCCGGGGATATAGCGGCCCGCCTGCAGGTCGGGCGCCACCATCGCGCCCGGGTCGCGGCGACGCCATGCCCAGCTTCGACCGAGCACCTGCAAGTCGTGGGTATAGGCATACAGGGGGCCACGCTGCGGATCCTGGGCGCGCAGAAGGGTCCAGCCCTCCGAGCGCAGGGCCACCCGCCCGCCATAGTAGCCCGACAGGCTATAGCTCCGGTGCGTGTCGCTCTCTCCTCGCGACGCCAGGCCGTGCAGCACGCCCGCGAAGGAGCGCCCGTGCACCTGGGTGGTATCGGGCGTGGGGCAGCCCATCATCTCCAGCAGGGTGGGGTACAGATCGATGGTCTGGGTGGTGGCTGCGCAGCGCGCACCGCCGGGGCAGCCCGGCCACCAGATCAGGAGCGGGATGTGGCTCAGGGTGTCGTAGACGGGACATTGCGGCTTGCCGATCCAGCCATGGTCGCCCAGGTAATGTCCATGGTCCGTGGTCAGCACGACGATGGTGTCGTCCCACAGGCGCCCCTCGTCGAGGGCGTCGAGCACACGGCCCAGCCAGCGATCGGCCATGGTGACCTTGCCCGCATATTGCGCGCGCACCCAGGCCAGCTCGCGCTCCGCGATGGCCGAGCTGCCCTCGTGCACCCGGCCATAAAGCGGCCAGGGGTTGTAGGAGCGCCAATCGTCATCGGTATACAGTGAACGGTATGGCTCGGGGATGTGGAAGGGCTCGTGGGGGTCAAAGGCGTCAACATGCAAATACCACGATTGGGTTGGGCGCTCATGGCGTAGCCAGCGCGCTGCTTCGTTCAGCGTGCGGGGGGTAAAGAAATCCTCTTCGCCCCAGAAATCCTGCACGTTGCGCACGTAAATCGGCCCATCCACCGGGCGGCGCTGCACCAGCATCCGCGCCCAATCGGGGGTCTCCCCGTACGGCCGCGTGCGCAGGTTGTCGTGTTCGTGGCCGCGCACCGAGGTATAGCCATCGAAATCGTACTCGTACGAGTGGGCGCCCCACTCGAAAAAGTGATAGTGATCGGTCATCAGCTGGGACACAACGCCATGGCGCCCCAGCTCGTAGGCCAGGGGGCGATCCCAGGGTTCCAGCGGCCCCCACCAACGCCACCACATCTCCTCCGTGCCGGTCCACATCTCGCGGCGGGCGGGCATGCAAGGCAAGGAGCCGGTATAGTGATGATCAAAGACCACGCCGCGCGTGGCCAGGCGGTCCAGGTTGGGCGTCTGCACCCAGTCGTTGCCATAGCAGGGCAAAAAGTGGCGGTTCAGCGAGTCCAGCGTGATATAGACGAGGTTCACGGCGGCTCCTTTGGACCCAATTTTACGCTGCCACCGTTTTACACCGCGCAGAATGATGTGTCAAGCCATTAGGACTTGGCCTTGCTCGCGCCGCTCCCAGGCTGCCCGAATACAGGTTACGATTATAATAATCGTAACTTGTATAGCTGCCCCACCGACCAAACAAATCGGTTGCCCGCTCCGTCTCTAGTGCGACGATCAAGTAGTCGCTTCTCGCACCTCTCCTACCCATTCGCATGATCCGAGGTGGAGTGCGGTTCGCGCTACCCAGCTGCTGATCCACCTTGCGCAAGTCGAGATAAGGTATGGAGGTGTCGCATGATGAGGTTGGACCCAGAGCCCAGGAAGCTACGGCTCACCCCTCGGGTGCTTCTGGCCATTGGCGGGCTCGTTCTGGTCGCTGTGGTCCTATTCTTGGTATTGAAACAGTCCGCCCAAGAAGGGCTGGCCTTGGTCAAGACACCCCCCGCCCAGGCGACTGGACCTCTAGCTTTGACCACGGTGCCGGACGGGCGCGAGCGCAACACATCGATCCGGCTCCCCGCTGCGGTGGGCAAGCGCGTATCCGGGGCCCGAGTGTTCGACCACGATGATCTGAATGAGCTGGCGCCTGGCCGGTGGTATGCCAGCGGGCCGACCGTGCAGGCCGATCGAGGACTGCTGACGGTCGAGGGGTCGCCGGGCTGGGCGAGCTGGTGGGGCACGACGCGCACCTTTCAGCAGGGGGATGCCGTGCTCCTACTTTTCCAGTTCGATCCGAACACGCAGTTCGAGCTGCACCTCGAACGCGGGCAGTGGGCCAAGCCCACCTATCAGCGCTGGGCTTTTCACGTGGGCACGCGCTTTGAAATGAGTATCTGGGAGGGAACGCAGCCGGTCCGGTTCGGGGAGATGGTGGGCAAACTCGCTCCTCAAGCGGGTCGTTGGTACTATTTGTTTATGGGAATGGACGCGGATGAGTTTGTGGCGTACGCGTGGGACGCCGAGCAGGATTCGCCATATCTCGAGTACCGTCGGGCTTTGGGGGAGGGCTGGAGCGGACCGGGATGGATTTTCGGGATGGGCGCCAATCGCGGCCATATCACCATCGACTCGTTCACAGAGATCGCCTTCCAATCCCTGCGCAAGCCATCGCGCGCCGGTGAATGGTTCTGGAAAGGGCTTACCTTTTACGACCAGGGGGAGATTAACCTGGCCCTGGAGGCTTTCGAGGCGGCTATTCGCAATTCGCGGGACCAGGCCCCCTACCACTATTACCGCGCTTTGACACTGTGGCAGCTCGATCGGCCGCAAGAAGCGCTGGCGGATCTGAACAAGGCGGTAGAGCTCGACCCACAAAACGACGAGTTCCACCGGCAGCTAGCCTGGCTCTATGGCACGGGCATGAAGCAAGAACAGCAGTCTCTCGCTAGTATCGACAAGGCCGTGGGCCTTGCTCCCCTCGAGGCGCGCAATTACCGGATGAGGGGGCTTGTTCTGCGAGAGGTGAAAGGTGATCTCCAGGCCGCCCTCGCCGATTTTGACCATGCTATCGAACTGTCGCCCAATGAAGCCGAGCTGTATCGCCAGCGGGGACAGACCTACAATGAGCTGGGCGATTTTGCCTCAGGGTTGGCCAGTGCGCGTCGTTGCGCCGAGCTTCAAGCAGAGGATGCTACCTGCTACCTGGAGCAGGCCCGAAGCTACAAAGGGCTGGATGACCGGGCGTCGGCTGTCGCCGCCTATCGTAAGTTCGTGGATCTGGAAGGCGTGAAGCTCTGTGCGCCTTGCCAAAAGGAGGCGGAAGCGTTTATCGCGCAGTTTGGCCAGCCGGCGCCCTAGCGCGTTCGCCAAGCGATGGCAGTTGGACTCTCTGGGCGAGCAGCCCCTTGAAGATCCAACCGTGTCAGTGTACACGCCTATTTTTGACAGGGCTGCACAAAAGTCGCTCGGAGCGCCGACTCGACGGCAAACAGATACTGTCTACTCTAGTGCGCGGAGATGCTTCACTGCGTTCAGCATGACAACGACGCAGGCCTGCTATTT
>CAYQDH010000104.1:0-13715 GCA_964416075.1 uncultured Anaerolineales bacterium
ACGTGTATCGTAGAATGTTCGCCGTCGTTGTCACCAGCTCGGTCGAACAGCGCCGCGAGTGGTTGGAGGATGTTCGGGAGACCGTCGGGCGGTACTTTCCCAGCGAGACGGACGCCTGATCTGCCAGGCCATACTCGCCGATTGTGCTTGCCCCATAGCGGCATGCCCTGGATAGCAGAAAACGGGGGCCGAGTGTGAAGGCGCGAGCCCGCCAGGTCGGCCACTATTCCCGCTTTTCTCATAAGGAGCTTTGCATGGTCGAAGCGATTCGCGCTCAAGTGCTTGCCACGCTCCAGAATGATTGGGCTACCTACGCAGCACGCTTTCATCACCTTTCGCCTGAAGCGCAGGCTACATTTCTGGCCCGGCAAGGTTACGCCCGCTTGGCTGATCTTCTGGCCCACATTATCGCTTGGTGGACCGAGGGCAGTCGGGCTGTCGAAAACCTGCTCACTGATCCCGATGTCGTCTCGCAGGATTACGATGTGGATGGCTTTAACGCTCAAGCCGTGTCCAGTGTCCGTGAGCTGGAGGAGGCGGCCGTGATCGAGTCCTTCGAAGCAATGCGCCAGCGGATGGTCAGGCTGGTGATGAGTCTGCCCGAAGCGGCCTTCCGGCAGAAGCAACTGGCAGACCGGCTACAGATTGAGGTGATAGGGCACTATGCCGAGCACGCCCTTGTAGAGAGTAAGGTCAGTCAAAGTAACGTCGCTTTGCTGGTCATCGATGTCCAACGAGGTCTCTTTGAGAAATCGACTCCCATCTACAAAGCCGAACAACTCTTGCAGAACATTACCTCTCTCGTTGACCGTGCTCATCGCCGCGGCGCACCGGTGTTCTATGTGCAGCATTCGGACCTCAGAGCATTGGCGAAGGGGTCGCCGGATTGGCAATTGCATCCTCGGCTTCAGCCTCTCGCCACGGATTATGTCATTCACAAGCAACATGGGAATGCCTTTGAAGATACTGCCCTGGAACAAACCTTAAAATCCGGAAACATAACCACTCTGGTCATCACGGGGCTGGTCACCCATGGGTGTGTTCGCGCCACTTGCATGGGTGCACGGCAATTGGGATACAAGGTCATTTTGGTTGAGGACGGACACAGCAACTATAGCAAACAAGCGGCCAAACTCATTGAAGAGTGGAATCTGAAGCTGGGCGCTCAGCAAGTGGAACTGAAACCAACTTCGGAGGTGGAATTTAGCTGATCGCATAACGCTAGATGCGGACCCTTTTTGCTGCATGAGTGCCACCGATGTGGGGCGGCTGCATGGTTGACCTGGCCCTGGAGTCTGGAAAAGTGACTGTGGAAACTCTTTGGGGCGAGGGGAGAAGGAAGGGAAGAGCGATGATTGTCTCGTTCAAGGAACTGGCCGTGGAACAGGAGCCCTTGGCTGGCGGCAAGGGCGCAACATTGGCTAGGCTCTACCGCGCGGGCTACCCGGTGCCCGATGGGTTCATCATCCTGCCGGATTCTTTCGCCGGTGACGAGTTGACTACGGAAGCGTGGCCGCAGGCGCAGTCGCAACTGGCCCGGCTACGCGGGGCGGCCCCGAACACCTCCTTTGCCGTGCGCTCTTCGGCGCTGAGCGAAGATTCGGCGCAAGCGTCCTTCGCCGGGGAATTCGAGACGGTCCTGGATGTGCGGACGGACGAGGAGATCCGGCAAGCGATCGGTGCCGTACGCCGCTCGCGGCACAGCGCCAGGGTGCAGGCCTATGCCCGTGCGATGATCTCTAGCGGCGCACAAGGGCTGGAGGAGACGGAGCACGAGATGGCCGTCGTCGTGCAGCGCCTGGTCCGGGCCGATTTCTCCGGCGTGCTGTTCACCGCCGACCCCGTGACGGGCGACCTGATGCATATGACGGGCAATTTCGTGGCAGGTTTGGGCGAAAAGCTGGTCTCCGGGCAGGCCAACGCGCAAACCTTCACCTTCGACCGTCCGAAGGGAGCCTATAGTGGGCCGACGGAGCTCAGCCGTCTCGCACGCGCACTGTATGGCAACGCCCGCAGGCTGGAGAAAGAACTGGGCGGCGCGCAAGATATCGAATGGGCCGTGGCCGGTGGACGGCTGTACATCCTCCAGTCGCGCCCCATCACCACCCTGAATGCCTACCAAGCCGATACCGCCGAATGGAACGACAGCCTGCAAGGCAATTTCCTATGGTCCGGGGCCAACCTGGGTGAGAACGCGCCCCACGTGCTGACCCCTTTCTCCTGTTCTTTGCGCAAGGGCCTGGTCTACGAGGGGGTAGATTTCAGCGACAGCTCCATGGTGGGGGTGCCCGGGTACCCCCAGGCGGGGATCATCGGCGGGCGCGGGTATATCAATCTGAGCATCCAGGTTTCTGTCAGCCGCCCGTTCTTCGGCGGAGACTCGCGCAAGGCCTTGCAGCAAGCCGCTCCCTGGTGGGGAGACATCCCAGAGGAGCTGGAAATCCCGCTGGTCCCCGTGTCGCGCTGGACGTGGTGGTCCAAGGTGCTCCCCAGCTTGAGCCGGTTGGCGATGATGATGGGGCGTCTGCGCAAGGAGATCCCTCCGTTCCTTGCCGAGAACCCACGCTGGTGCGCCGCGATGAACCAACGTACCCGGCAGACTGAGAACCGAGCGGAATTGGCGGCCCTGTGGCGAGACGAGATCACACCCTACTCCCTGAGGGCGTTTTTCCTGGCCCAGGCTGGCGCCGACGCGGCCAACGCGATCCAGCGCCTGGAGCGCGAGCTCGGCAACCTGGTCGGCGCCGAGGATGCCAACGCCCTGCTCTCCAACTTGGGGGGCCTGTCCTCCCCACTGGAGAGCCTGGGGCCGCTGACCGGCCTGGCCAAGGTGGCGCGCGGGGAGATGAGCCGCGAGGCCTATATGCAGGCCTACGGCCATCGGGGTGAGAACGAGAACGAGTATGCCTGGCCACGCCCGCTGGAGGATCCCGCATGGCTGGACCGGCAGCTCGCCGAGTTCGCCGTGGCGCCAGTGGACCTCGACGCACTCTTGGCCAAGCAACAGGCCGC
Source organism: uncultured Anaerolineales bacterium (assembly GCA_964416075.1). GTDB lineage: Bacteria > Chloroflexota > Anaerolineae > UBA1429 > UBA1429 > CAYQDH01. The sequence goes on from CAYQDH010000104.1 coordinate 3,013, forward strand.
CTTTGCCGCCGCGTGGGAACGATTCCGGGCGCGCTATCCGGGCAAAGCGAAGTCGATGCGCCTGCGCCTGGAGCAAGCGGCGCAAGCGGCCGGCCTACGCGAGGCGGTGCGCTCGGAAGCGACGCGCTCGGCGATGGTGATCCGCGCGTTCGCAATGCGCGCCGGTGAGCTGACCGGCGTAGGTGACGGCGTCTTCTTCCTGACCATCTACGAAGTCCTGTCACTCCTTGCGGGGGACGATTCGGCCCGCCGGTTCATCCCCCTGCGTGAGGAGACCTACAACAGCTACCGCGCCCTTCCGCCTTATCCCACGATCATCGTGGGCCGATTCGATCCTTTCCAGTGGGCGGCGGACCCAAACCGGCGCAGCGATATTTACGTCGCGAATGCAGCGCCAGGTGATGTTGCACCCGCCGGGGCGCCGCATCACGAGGACCCTACCAACATCATTAAGGGCTTTGCCGGGGCGCTGGGCATCGTCGAGGGCGCCGTGCGGCGTCTCGATCGACTGGAAGACAGCCACCAACTCCAACCAGGAGAGATCCTGGTCACCACCATGACCAATATCGGCTGGACGCCACTCTTTCCACGTTTGGCGGCGATCGTCACCGACCTGGGAGCGCCACTGAGCCACGCGGCCATCGTCGCTCGCGAGCTGGGAATCCCGGCCGTCGTGGGCTGTAAAGATGCCACCATGCGCCTGAAGACCGGAGATCGAGTTCGGGTCAACGGGGGACAGGGGCTGGTGGAGATTTTGGAGAGTGATGAGTAAATACCGTTGTGTGATCGTCGGTTGCGGCGGCAGGGCCAGGATGCACGCCCTGGCCTACAGGCTGATCGACCGTGGGGAACTGGTCGCTTGCTGCGATCCGGTCTCCGAACGGCGCGAACGGCTGGCTGGCGAGTTCGGGATCAAGCCCTACGCCGAGGCCGCGGAGATGATCGACCAGGAAAAGCCCGACCTCGTCCACGTGGTGACGCTGCCCACGGTGCGCGTGGAGCTGATGCAGCTCGTGAGCGAACGCGGCGTGCCAGCGTGCTTGGTGGAAAAGCCGATCGCCTACCAGGTGCGAGACTGGCGAGCGCTCTGCCAGCTGGAGGCCACATCGCGCACGCGTTTCGGCGTGAACGCCCAGTTCCGCTACCACACATCCCTCACGCGGTGCCGCGAGGCATTACGCTCCGGGCGGCTGGGCAGGCTGCTGTTCCTCGACGCCTCGGCCGGAGGCACCATCGCCGACCAGGGGGTGCACACGCTCGACTGGGCCATGTCGCTGAACGAGGATGTGCCGGTGGTGCGCGTCTACGGCCAGGCCTCCGGGGCCGTGGAGATGACCGGCAAGCAGCCCAGTCCCGATACCACGGTGGCGCAGCTGCTATGCGCCAATGGCGTACGAGGGCTGTGGCACCTGGGGAACAGCGCGCCGCGAGTGGTCGATGACACAGCGTACTATAAGCACTGCCGCGTGGCGGCGTACGCCGAAGGGGGCCGCACCCTCTATGAGGAGTTTGGCCGTTGGGAGGTTGTCTCGCGAGACGGCGCCGAAGGAGGTCATATCGCCAACCACGACGAGTGGCTGGCCGGTAACCACGCCGCCCAGGCCGCACTCACCAATGCCATGTTCGACTGGCTGGAGGACGAGCGCAGGCCGGTGGGTACCAACCTGAAGCGGGCGCTCGCACAATGGAACGTCATCCTGGGTCTCTATGCGAGTGCGGTAGAGCGCCGGCCGGTGGACCTGCCCTTCGATCCGGCCGATGACCTATGGGAAAGATTGGGCGAGAGCCTGAGCGGCCGGTAGAACGCTGGCTCTCGTCCGAGGCGCGATGGCCGGTTGGTAGATGAGGACCCGCTCCCAGACTATGCGCCTGAGAGCGGGTTCGATATTCGACCGTCGTGTCTGGGGCATTTCGCCGGACCAGCCTAGCCTCGCGGGCCCAGTATCCCTCGGCCTTGTACGGCCCTACTTGTTGAGACCCGCGACGATGGAGCGCAGCGCGCCGCCCTGCTGCGACCAGAATCGTGCGGCGTTGCCGATCTCGTCTCCCAGGCAGAAATGGCGCACGCCCAAGTCGATGTAGTACTTGGCCTGGTCGGGAGACCCGATCTCGCAGCGCGGCTGCACACCGTGCGCCAGGGCTACCTCGATCATCTTGCGCTCCGCCGCCTTGAACTCCTCGAAATGCTCGGAAGAGTTCCAGCCCCTGCTCATCGAATAGTCCGAGGGACCAAACTGCACCATGTCCACCCCCGGCACTGAGCAGATCTCCTCGATGTTGTCCATGGCCTCTTTTTTCTCGATCATAAAGGCGAGCACCGTGTCGCGCACCATGGCGGCATATTGCATCTGGGGACCATACGGCTGGTAGCCGATCCACCGCCGGTTAGGATAGCCGAAGCGGCCCTGGTCCTGGGGAGTGTCCGGGCGCACCACCCAGATCGACTCGCGCACCTCGGCAGCGGTCTTGTGGTCCGTGAACAGGATCGCCTGAAAGCCCGAGGCCATGGCCTTTTGCGCCACATAGGCGCGATTCTGAAAGTCCGCCTTGATCATGGTGGACATGTTGCTCAGCTCGGCCGCCCGGGCGATATTCTCCAGGTCGACATGCGTAAAGGGGGCATACTCGGCAACAAACTCCACATAGTCATAGTGCCCGGTGTTGCCGACGATCTCGGTCATTACCGGCCAGGTGTTCTCGATCCGCGTGGCAATGGAAGGCAAGCCCTTGGATAGTAGGTCGCGCAGATGGTTCGTTTTCACGTCGTGTACTCCTGTTATTGAGATAAGGATATATCGAACACTGTTTGGCGCTGAGGCCCGGTGGAACAGGGTTTCTCGTTTCAGGGCGTCGCTAGCGCGTGACCTTGGTCCCCGTCTGGGCGGATCGCTGGATCGCCAACAAGGTCTTGAGCGTGTCCAAGGCGCGCTCCTTGGTATAGTATGGCTCGCGGCCCTCGGCGATGGCCGCCATGAGCGCCCGCCACATGGGGGCATAGTGCATTTCGCGCGGATGGGGAATGGTGCGCGATGAGCCGTCGTTCAGGTCGATCACGGTCTGTCCCCGTTCGAGAGAGAGGATACCCTCCGTGCCGCGAATGTGGAAATAATCCTTGCGCGAGGTGAGTACCGAGGCCCAGGTAAAGGAGCCACGCACCCCGTTCGCATGTTCCAGCAGCATGAGAATATAGTCAAACTCGCCATAGTTGGGACGGAGATTGCGGCCCAAGGCGTACACGGACTGAGGTTCGCCAAACAGGCGGCCCAACCGAGACAGGGGGTGATGCCCGCCGTCGAAGAGCCTGCCTAGGGGGAAATCGGCTTGGGTGCGCCAGGTGGTCGCGTCGTGCGATTGCGCACTATATAGCTCGCTCTGCACTTGGTCATACATCAGGACCTGGCCGATCTCGCCGGAACGGATGACCTGCTCCACCGTGTCCATATAGCTCGGATAGACGAACTGCTCCAGGACGAAAAGGCGCCTGTGACTTTCGTCGGCCCGGCGCATCAGCGCCTCGGCCTCGTCCAGCGAGCGCGCCATGGGCTTTTCCAAGAAGACGTGTTTGCCTGCCTGGAGCGCGGCCATGGCCACTGGCGCGTTGAGGGCAATGGGCGTCAGGACGAGGACCCAATCGACCTCTGGCGCGGCGACCAGGTCGTGATAGTCCTGGTAAAAGGGCACGCCCGGGTAGGTCTGCTCGACCTCCCGCCGCGATTTCTCGCTGGTCGCGGAGAAAGCAGTAATCTCGACCTGCTCTCCAAAGGCCTCCAGCGCCGGTTTGTGGGCGATCTTCCAGATGATGCCGGGTCCAACCACACCGATACGAATCTTGTTCATCTTGCGCTCCAGATAGTAGAGTAGGTTCTACGATTCGTCCGCGTAACCACAAAGCGCCAAAGCTCCAGGGCCCGTGTTGATACCCAGGACCGGCCCGGTCATATTGACCAGAAGTTCGGTGGGTGGAAACTCGGCCCGGATGCGCTCAGCTAACTGATTGGCGCCTTCCGGAGCCTGGCCATGCAGCACGGCAATCCGCAACTTGGCCTTGCCAACGCGATCAAAGAAGGCGCGATAGAGCGTGCCGACCATCGCCTGATGCGTCCTGCAGATGGCCACCGGCTCCACCAGGCCCGTGCGGTGGTTGATCGAAACGACCGGCTTGACCTTGAGCAGCGTGCCCGCCCAGATCGCGGCGTGGCCGATGCGCCCGCCCGTCTTCAAGTATTTGAGCGTCTCCATGCCCACGATCTGCACCAACCGCTCGCGCACACGACTCGCGACATCAACGATGGCGTGCAGATCAGCACCGGCGTCGCGGGCGCGCGCCGCGGCGAGCACCTGCCAGCCCAGGCTCATGGTGGGGCCCTTGGCGTCCACCACCTCGATGGGGAGAGGGTATTCCTCCGCCACGCGCTTGATGAGTTGATAGGTGCCACTCATCGCGCTGCTGATGGTCAAGACGAGGATCGAGTCAGCCCCTCGTGCGGTCGCTGTGGCAAAAGCGGCATGAATATCCTGCAGGCGAGGCATCGAGGAGTGTGGAAGCAGCGGATCACTCTGCAGGCGGCGGTAGAACTCTTGGGGTTGTATATCGACCCGATCTCCATATTGCTCCGTCCCCCAGATCACTATCTGAGGAACCACAAGGATGCGGTACTGGTCCAGGAGAGGCGGGGGGATATCGCACGTGCTGTCGGTTATGATCTCGATCAAGTCCGTCACCTCGGACGTGATAACACCCCAGTCCACTTTTAAGCAGACCAGGGTGTTTTACGTGAGAACCACTCCTACGGGAGTGGATGGGAGTCGAACCCACCAAGGCCGCTTATTCAGCACCCCTCAACGATTTTGAAGACCGCGGAGCCCACCGGGACTCGTCCACCCCCACGCCACTGTAGGATACCCCTTTTCGCCGCTCCCGTCAAAGCTGCACAACGAACCCGCTCTCGTCCATAGCAGCACGGTAGATCTGCTCGTCCAGGCGCAGGCCGAACCCCGGCAGCGCCGGAACATGGACATAGCCATCCCGGATGGTATAGGCCGAGGCATCCACGCCGGGCACATGAGCCTCGTCCCACTCCACCGCCTCAAAGCGCGCGATGCGCGAAGCGATGTGACAGGCTGCATAATTTCCGTAGAACCCCCCATAGTGGTGCGGCGCCGAGCGAAGGCCCCATCCATCCAGCTGCGGACCGAGCTCGTACCACCGAGTAAAGCCCGGATGCAGGATGTCATACTGGATCACATCGATCAAGCCATCTCGCGCCCAGGTGACCAGATTGGCCGAGGCCTCCCCTTCGCCGTCGGCGATGAGCGTATGCAGCCCCTGCTCGCCCAGCCATGCTTTGAGGTTGGTGTAGAGCCGCGGGTCCTCGTGGAACGGTTCTTCCATCCAATAGATCTTGGCGTCGGCGCTTTCGCCGAGGACTCGCTTGGTCAAGTTCAGGTTGTAGCCGTTGTTCGCATCGAGCATGATTCGCGCCTCGGGGCCCACCGCCTCACGCACAGCGCGAATGATGGCCAAATCTCGGCGGGTGCCTTCCTCCAGGGGCATGTGCATCGCCCCGCGGCCCACCTTGATCTTGAAATGCCTGTGGCCCATGGCCATGCCTTGGATCGCCTCTTCGGCCAAGAGCGCCGCGGCAGCCTGGTCGTCCCCCAGGTGCAGATCGTCCATGTACAACGATGTATCGTAGCAGGGCACGCGATAGGCTCCCGCGGCGATATCCGACCTCGCGACCATGGCGTAGACCGGCTTCTGGGCCAACTGCCCCACCAGGTCCAAGATGGGATACTCGAGCGCGCGCCAGCGCTGTAACACGCCCGCCTGCGGGTTGAAGGCCTTGTTCAACTGGCACCCCAGCAGCCACTTGGCTTCTTCACGAGTAACACGCGACCAACCAAAGCCGCTGGCTCCGTCCTCCGTGGTGATGCGGGCGATGCCGGGGCGCACAACCAACCCGTGTTCGCCCAGCCGCGCGTTGCACCCCGCCACGCGTGGCCTCTCCCCGCTGAGCCGCGCCCACTCGATCCGCACGATCTTGGCTTCGTTCAATGCCATCCCTCCCATAACCTCAGCTTACAGCAGTCTACCACCAAGCCACAACGAACTTGGATTTTGTACCTTGTCGATTTTCACACAACAGACCTTAGTGCCCTTGGTGTCTTTGTGGTCGATCCTTGTTTAACGTCAAGAAAGCTCTACTCGATAGCGATAGTAATCGGCTAGCATCCAGTCCTTCGCGCTGCGCTCCGCATAGCGCGTCACAAACACCACGAGGTGGCCCGTCTCGCGGTCTTGGTAGTAACGGAAATTGGACATCTGCACTTGCTCCGGCTCGCCGGGCCCACGGTCGCCGATGATAGCGATGGTGTCACGTTTCAGGGCAAAGGGCTCCTCCTGGACCTCGGCCACCACCAGCGGCACACGGGGGTAATTGCCTCGCGCGCGTTGCCCCTGCACGCAGAGGTTGCCCATCCAGTATAGTTTGCCATTCGTGGTCGAGCGAAACAATGCGGACCCGGTAGAGCTGGACTCGATGGGCTCTCCCTTGTCACAGGGCAGGGGCACGGGCGCGCACCAGTGACCGCCCCCATCTTCGGAAAAGCTGAGCCACTTGTACCCCGGTCGCTCGGGGAACATGCTGTTATCCCCTCGGCAGATCATGGCCAGGCGGCCATCCCTGAGCTCGGCGATGCTATTCTCGTTGAGCCCGCGAGAGCTCTTTTCCAGATCCACGGGCACTGGCTGGCCGAGCTGCCAGCGGATGGTGCCGTTTGGCTCGTACTCGCCGATCAAGGTGAGCGATTCGTCGGCTGTGGCCCAGCACCCGCGATAGTGCACGGGCTTGCCGTTATCATCGAGGAGGTGCCTCATGGCGGGGACGAGGATGCGCCCCGTGCTGGTCACGATGGGGAACCCAAAGCTAACCGCCAGGGAGCGCCCGGGCGTCAGATCGAGCGGCTGCAACCCACTCCAGCGATTCGCCGCTGGATCATAGATGCTCAGGCACACCCTGCAGACGCTATCCACATCGAGCTTGTCCTGGGGGTAGAGATTCTCGTCCACCAGGACGACGAGTTTGCCGGCTTGCACATCGAACAGGGCTGCCGGCTCGGCGTAGCGCAGGCGTCCCCCCTCGATATTGCGACTGCTCAGCCAGGGCGTCGGCGCGCTCCAGGTGCGGCCATTGTCGCGGCTGACGGTGGTGCTAAAATCGTCGTACCCATCCGAATAGTCCTCGAATCCCGTGCAGAGCATCAGCTGCGGCTCTGTCGCGCTGATGTAGCTGACGAAGCCATTGACCACAGGCCTGCCCTTCTGGTGCTGGCGCAACACATCGACCGATAATACGCGCAAGGCTCCTCCTGGGGATCGGTAGAACTAAAGAGATTATAACCACAATCCTGGCGCGTGTCAGGCCGCTGGGTGCCAATCACGGCAATTAGGGATCTACCGCCGAGGCGCACAGCCCTTTGCGTCCTTGGCGTCTATGCGGTAAATTCGCGACACAATACACGCATGGAGGGAGCGCACATGAAGATTCTGGTCATCGGCGGCACAGGGAACATCAGCACGGCAGCGACGAGGGAGTTGATCGCCCGAGGCGACGAGGTGATCCTCTACAACCGCGGCCAGACAGGCGTGGATTTCCAGGGCTCCTATCGGCTGATCCAGGGCGACCGCAAGGATTTTCCCCGCTTTGAGGAGCAGGTTGCCGCAGCCGGACCGTACGACTGCGTCATCGACATGATCTGTTTTATGCCCGAGGAGGCCAAATCCCTCTTGCGCGCCGTCCGGGGCCGAACCAGGCAGGTCGTGCTTTCCAGCACCGTGGATGTATACGTCAAGCCCGCCAGGAGCTATCCTGTCACCGACGCGGCGCCGCGCGGGGCAAACCCCGCCTTTAGCTATGCCTACAACAAGGTAGCCTGTGAGGATATCCTGCTGGAGGCCGCGCGTAAGGGCGATTTCGCCCTGACCATCATCCGCAATGCCCAGACGTATAACGACAGCAACTATGTGGCGGGGCTGCTGACGCCGGGGCCGACCTTCCTAAACAGGGTGCGCCTGGGAAAGCCGGTCATCGTCATCGGCGATGGCACCTCGCTCTGGTCGCTGGTGCATCGCGATGATGCAGGGCCCACCTTTGCCGCTGCGGCGGGGAACGCCAAGGCCTATGGCAAGGCCTACAACGTGGCCGGCGAGGAGTGGCTCACCTGGGAGACGATCTACGGCATCACCGCCGAGGTGACGCAGGCGCCGCCCATCGCGCCCGTGCACATCCCCTCCGACCTGCTGGCGCGCCTTTCGCCTAACCTGAGGGGCGCCGTGTGGTGTGACCTCAACTTTAAATTCGACAACATCATCGATGTCTCGACGGCCCGCCGCGACCTGGGGTTCCGCTACCGCATCACCTGGGAGGAGGGGGCGCGTCGCATCGTGACCTCGCATCAGAGCCGCGGCCTGCTTTCGGGCGATGGAGCGGATCCCCTGTACGACGCGATCATTCGCGCCTGGGAGCGCCTGACCGTGGCCATGCAGCAAGAGATGGCGGGGCTCTAGAGCACCACCAGCACGATGCCCGCCACGCTGATCACGGTGCCCAAGAGAGTGTAACGGCTGGGCCTCTCCTTCAACATGGCCCAGCTGAGGGGTACCGCGAAAAGGGGCGCGGTGGCGCCGACGATGGAAGCCCTGCTGGCGCCGGCCAACTGCACCGACGTCACATAGAGGGAGCCGCCGATGCCCCAACCCAGGATGCCCGCGCCAAGAAGTGAGACCAGCACCGTACGGTCCAATTTGCCTAGGCCGCGGAATCCGCCCCGCGCGGCGCCGATGAGCAGTGAGATGGCGATCACAAAGGGCACGCGCACGCTGTTGGCCACGATGCTGTTGATGCCGCGCAGCCCCAACGCCAGCAGGGTGGAGGAAAAGCCCCATGTGACGGCGGCGGTGACGGCCATGAGCGCGCCCCGCAGGAGTTGGCCGGGCGGCAGGGGCGCTGCTGTGTCTCCGGTCTGCACCTGGCCCCGGGGCCGGGCCACCAGGTATACGCCCAGCATGACCAAGGCCATGCCCGCTATCATGAGCACACCCACGGGCTCGCCCAAGAGGACATAGCTAAAGATCACCGTAAAAAGGGGATAGCTGTTGGTGATGGGAAAGGCGCGGCTGACCCCCAGCTTTTTTAGGCTCATAATATACAGGGCATCGCCGAACACGCCGCCGATGGTGATGGATCCTGCCAGGTACAACAACCGCAGCGGCGTGACCAGGGCATAGTCGGCCTGCCCACCGCTGATGAAGACCAGTGGGATGATGATCATCAGCCCCACGGTGGCGCGCAGACCATTCACCATAAAGGGATCCAGCCTGGTCGAGAGGCGGCGCAAAAAGATCGTGGCGGTGGACCAGACGATGGCCTGGGCGATGGCCAAAAGAGTGCCCAGGGTAACTGAGGACATACCTATCTCCAGGGCTATACATGGTACGACGGCTCACCCCGACAAGAGATCGTCGGTGAGCCGCCGCAGAGCTAGAGTATGATCCGAATGGATGAAAAGTCAAAACGGCCCGATCTATGGAAGGAGCCAATCCATGAGCGAGGTCCCCTTCATACCAGGCATCGAGCTGAGCAGGCGATTCTACCACGAGGTGGTGCGCCCATTGCTCGACCAGCACTATCCTGGGCTGCCCCATGTGGCCGGGCGCATCGGCTGGGGCAGCGATGTGCTCGGTTTGGACACTGCCATGTCCACCGACCACGACTGGGGCCCCACGGTGCAGCTCCTGTTGTGCGATGAGGACGCCGACCAAGCGGAGCCCATCCGCGAGATGTTGCGCCACCACCTGCCGCACACCTTTTGCGGCTATCCGGTGGATGCGGAGCCAGTACCCCATGAGGACGGGACCACCGTGCCCAAGATTGTGCCGGAAGGGCCGGTCAGCCACCGCATCGCTCCGGTGACGTTGCGCGCCTTTGTCCGGCAGCATATGGCCTATGACCTCGACCAGCCTCTGGAGCCGGCCGATTGGCTCAGCTGGTCCTCGCAGACGCTGCTGGAGATGACGGCCGGCGCCGTGCACCACGATGGCGTGGGCCGGCTGACGGCCCTGCGCGCGCAACTGGCCTGGTATCCGCACGATGTGTGGCTCTACTTGCTGGCCTGTGGCTGGCAACGTATCGGGCAGGAGGAGCACCTCATGCCCCGCGCCGGATACGTGGGCGACGAGTTGGGCTCGGCGGTGATGGGCTCGCGCCTGGTGCGCGACGTGATGAACCTGGGCTACATCATGGAGAAGCGCTATGCCCCCTATCCCAAGTGGTTCGGCACGGCGTTCCGACGGTTGCGCTGCGCCGCTGACCTGTGGCCCATCCTCTGGCGCGCCCAGCGTGCGCCTACCTGGCCGGAACGCGAGGCGGCCCTATGCCAGGCTTATCGGGTCTTGGCACGGATGCACAACGCCCTGGGGATCACGGAGCCTCTGACTGACGAGATATCTTACTTTCACAGGCGGCCCTTTAGGGTGATCAACGGAGGGGTGTTCGCCGATGCGATCGTGGCGCAAGTCCAGGATGCAAAGGTGAAGCGGATCGCCGTGCGCGGGCTGATCGGCAATATCGACCAATGGAGCGACAACACGGACATGCGCTCGCACACGGGTTGGCGCGCGGCGATCCGCAGGCTGTACGAGTAAC
>CAYQDH010000105.1:0-13471 GCA_964416075.1 uncultured Anaerolineales bacterium
TTTCTGTTCCAGGTTCATCTCTCGGACCAGTCGACGAAAGTGGTCGAGTTCCGGTCCTTTCCCCGCGATGACAAACTTGGCCTCGGGCACCTGCTCAAGCACCAGAGGCGCCGCTCGGATGAGCACTTCTACGCCCTTTTCAGCCACGATGCGACCCACATGAAGGACTATTCTTTCCCAGGGCATGGCGAATCGCGAGCGAAACTCGGGGGGACACGCGTTATCCAGCATCTGAAACGGCCTGGCATCCACGCCATTAGGGATAACATCGATCTTGTCCCTGGGCGTGCCAAAATACTCATGCACCTCGTCGGCCATAAAATTCGCACAGCAGATGACCCGCCAAGCTTCGTAGGTCAACCACCATTCTGCATCGTTGATCTTCTGAGCCTGCTCGCCCGAAAGTGTCCCTCGACCTCGGCCTCGTTCGGTTGCATGGATGGTGGCGACCAAGGGGAGCTTGAATTTGTGCTTGAGCCCGATAGCAGCGGAGGAAGTCAGCCAGTCATGGGTATGCACGAGGTCAAAAGGGCCATCGGCCTCGATGATCTCCTCACCAGCCTGTTGCAGCGATAGGTTGGCTTGCGCAGCCTCGGCATAAAAGTTGGAAAACACGCCACTCGGTACCGCTATGCGATGAACGACCGTGCGATGCCCCGCCTCCAACCCCTGTTTTCCTCCGCGCGCAGGCGTGACTATATGGACTTCCAGGTCTCGATCGGCCAAGGCCGGCACAAGCTCGGCCACGTGCTTGCCCAAGCCACCGACCACATTGGGTGGATATTCCCAAGTGAGCATCAGGATACGCATCGTCCACCTCCGCACAGTCCTCTGGTTTGGCAGTATTATATGCGCCTCTATGTGGTGTTGCAAGGAAGCAGGTGTCCAAGCGGTTTCAGTTCAGCCGGGCGGGTTTTTTGCCCAAGAACCCGTAAGTCATACAATGATGGCTACAATTGCTGTTAGCAGGAGGTAATTTCGTGGATCCAGAGGTTATCACGGCACTCAAGACTGCGGCCATCAATGGCGAAGTCGCATGTGCGGATGCGCATCGGATAGCTGAGCGCTTCGGGATCTCTCCCGAGCAGTTGGGCGAGTCGCTGGATAAAGTGTCCTCGCGTGTTACTCGATGCCAGTTAGGCCTATTTGGCTATGGCTCCAAAGCGGAGGGCAAGAGCAAGATCGTCCTTCGAGCCACCAACGTGCCACCCGAGATCGAAGCGGCTATCAAGGCAAACACCATCAATGGACGTATTTCCTGCAGAGCCGCTTGGGATATCGCGGAGCAGTTCAAGTATCCGCGCCTGGGTATAGCGAACGTCATCGAGGCTCTGGGGCTTAGGGTGTCACCATGTCAGTTGGGCTGCTTCTAGTTAGGCCCTCAGCGGTTGAGACAGAGTCGCGTAGGGGTATGTGAGTTGGTAGTTGAACGGGAGTCGGTATGGCCAGAGCCGTGAAAGGGTTTCGTTACGCTGATTACTTGGCGATCCATGCGCAGCTTGGCAACGACGTGGAACGTATGTCTCCTCGCGCCATGAAGGCTTTCCTGCAGTTCCGACTGCGTCTCGTCGAAGTCGAGATCCAGAATCTTTCCAACAAGCTGGGGATTAGCGGCGACGGAAACGCGGCTCGCAAGCTGCGGCCGAAAGAGATGATAGCGCGTCAGCAGTGGACCTCCCTGGCCGACCTGGACTATTTGCTCGCCGCACGCGATGCATTGATACAAACCATTGACACGCTCTAGGGCTTGCTGATGCACCCGACGACCCCCTTGCACGTGGATTGCCCGGACGATGATATTCTGGCAGGATGGCCATAGCACGCGATGTTTCAATGGTGGCGACGCTTACTGGATATGCCCGATCAGTCAAGGGCGCGCGTGTTGGCCAGACTCGCTTTCTGGTTCATCATGCTCCTGCTGTATGTGCTCGGCGGGGTGAGCCTCTACCTGCGCGCTCGATATCTGAGTCCGAGTGCTACGCCGGTGCCGCCGACGGTCTCTGCGGTGGCCACATCGACACCCCAGAGTGAGCCACCTACGGTGTTCCCCACCGCTACTTCATTGCCTACCCGTACGCCGCAGCCGTTACCGAGTGAGGAGCCGAGCGTTACTGTGACCCAGAGACCTGTGGATACTGAGACGCCCTTCCCGTCGCCGACTCCAGGGCTGTCGCCCACTGCGACCAGCATACCGGCTACGGCCACGCCGAGTCTGACTCTAGAGCCACCCACGGCTATGGTAGAGACCAGTACCCCTACTAGCGAGGCCACCTCCACAGAGACGGCCACGCCGGGGCCGCTCCAGCCGCCTCCGACCCGCAGCCAGAACTAGGTCCGCACGAGAGCGGCCACACCAAGTCGCGCACATCGCTTGGCCAAAGAAAGGTTATGCTATGGACATTGTTAAGCTGCTACGCAATCTGACACAGGCCAGTGGCGTCTCTGGTTTTGAAGGGGAGGCGCGCGCTGTGGCGCGTCAGGCCTTGGAGCCGTATGCGTCTACCATACGCCAGGACGCGCTGGGCAACCTGATTGCTCTGCGAGAGGGCCAACGGCCCGATGGCGTTCCGGCGCGCTCGGTGATGCTGGCCGCCCACATGGACGAAATTGGCCTGATGGTGACAGGAATCGAGAAGGGCTTTCTGCGGTTCACGTGCGTCGGGGGCGTGGATCTGCGCACAATCCTGGGACAAGAGGTGATCGTGCATAGCGCGCGACCGCTGCCAGGAGTGATTGGCAGCCGTCCACCTCACGTATTGCCGCGCCAGGAGATGGACAAGCCGGTTCCTTTGGAGAATCTCTTTATCGACATCGGCCTGCCCAGCGAAAAGATAGCGGCATTGGTCCACGTGGGTGATATAGTCACCCTGCGACGCGACACGCTAGAACTGGGCGAGTCCTACGTGTCAGGTAAAGGTCTCGACGATCGGGCTGGCGTCGTTACTCTGGTAGCTTGCCTGGAGACACTGAGTACGCTCAAGCACGAATGGGATGTCTACGCTGTGGCGACGACGCAGGAAGAAGTTGGGATGCGGGGCGCCATAGTCAGTGCCTTCGGTTTAGCCCCTGACATCGGAGTGGCCATCGATGTGGGATTCGGGGCGCAGCAGGGCGTCAGTGAGGACGAATCGATCGCTATGGATGGAGGACCCTCGGTGGCCATGGGCCCCAATATCCATCCGGTCATCTATGAGCGCCTGGTAAAGACGGCCAAAGACTATGAGATCCCATACCAGGTTGAAGTTGCGCCTGGGCACACGGGTACTGATGCCTGGGCTCTTCAGGTTACGAGGCAGGGAATCCCCTCCGGCTTGTTGTCGTTGCCCTTGCGCTACATGCATACGACGGTAGAGACGGCCTGCACACGCGATCTCGCCCGCACTGGCCGCCTGCTGGCGCTCTTTATCGCCGGGCTCCACGAAGATTTCGCTGTCGAGCTCGGTCTATCGAACCAGATCTCCAATCGGAAGGAGTGACCAGGTGCTACTGAAAGAACTATCCGAGGCGCGCGGACTCTCAGGGAACGAGGATGCGGTTCGTGACCTCATCTTGTCTGCTGTCAAAGACCATGTGGACGAGTACCACGTCGATGCCTTGGGGAACCTGATCTGCCTCAAAAAGGCGCGGCGTGTGGTCCCCGAGGCCCGTTGGCCGCGCCGGGTGATGGTCGCCGCGCACATGGACGAGATCGGACTGATGATATCCGGATTCAACAATGACGGGAGCCTGCGCTTTGAGCGCGTGGGGGGCATCGATAGTCGGGTGCTTCTCTCCAAACAGGTTCTGGTGGGCAAGGATGCAGTGCCCGGCGTGATTGGTTACCGACCCATCCATCTCATCAGCGATGAGGAGTTGGAGCATGTAGCCGATATCAAACGCACCGCCATCGACATCGGCGCTGCGAACAAGGGCGCTGCGGAAAAGATGGTCAAACTGGGCGACTATGTAACCTTTCGTACCAGCTACGAAGTATTGGATGACGAGGGGTTGCGCACGGCCAAGGGCAAGGCCTTCGATGACCGGGCGGGATGCGCTGTTCTGGCGGAATTGACCAAGGAGGAATTCTCCTACGATTTGTACGCGGTCTTTACCGCCCAAGAGGAAGTCGGCCTGAGAGGCGCCCGGGTGGCAAGCTACGCAGTCGCGCCAGACGTGGCCTTTGCCTTGGAAGGAACGATCTGTGATGACTTGCCCAAGAAGAAGGATGTTAGCCCCGTGACTGAGCTGGGCAAGGGGCCGGTGATTACTTTTATGGATCGAAGCTTTATCGCGGACCAACGGTTGGTCAAGTTACTGGTGGACACCGCCCAACGGGTGGGCATCCCTTACCAGTACAAACGCGCGGTTGCCGGCGGTACAGACTCGGGGGCGATCCACCTTTCTGGCGAAGGTGTCCCCGCGGTCACCGTCGCTGTTCCCACGCGGTATATTCACTCGCCGGTCAGTGTGATCAGTCTGGCAGATTTGGATTTCACACTGCAGCTCATGCGAGAAGCACTGCACACTCTGGAAGGGGGCTTCTGATCATGGCTATCGCACTCAAGGAATTGATCAAGAATCTGGTTGAAGCGTATGGGCCGTCTGGCCGAGAAGATGCGGTACGGGCCATGATCGAGGGCCTAATTCGAGACAAGGTGGACGAGACCCGAGTCGATGCCCTGGGCAACCTGATCGCTGTCAAGCGGGGTACAGGTGGGGGCAAGAGAGTCATGGTGGCCGCACATATGGACGAGATCGGCGTGATGGTCACCTATGTGGACAAGAAAGGGTTCCTGCGGTTCGCCAGGGTAGGGGGGGTCTTTTACCTGACGACCGTAGGCGCTCGCGTCCGGTTCGCGAATGGGACTATCGGGGTGATGTCGTGGGAAAAATGGCTTCAGTCTCAGGATCGACCGCCGATGGATGAATTGTTCATCGATGTGGGTGGCACGTCTGCGGACGACCTTCCCGTGGGCATCGGGGACGCAGCGGTGTTTGACCGTCCATTCGTGGACCTGGGGCAACGGCTGGTCTCCAAGGCCATGGATGACCGCATCGGCTGTGCCGTGGCCATACAGGCGCTGATGGAGATGACGACGTCCCCGAATGACATCTACTTTGTGTTCACCACGCAGGAGGAAGTAGGCCCCCGCGGAGCTGTAACTGCCGCCTTTGGGGTCGATCCGGAGGTGGGATTAGCGGTGGATGTCACGACGACCGGCGATACCCCAGAGGCAAGGCCAATGGCCGTGGAGCTGGGTAAAGGGCCGGCGATCAAGGTCATGGACTCGGGCACCCTGGTACATCCCGGAGTAAAGGCCTGGATGGCTCGCACGGCCGAAGAGCAGGGCATCCCCTACCAGCTCGAGGTACTCGAGTTCGGGGGCACCGACGCAGAGAGCATCCAGCGTAGCCGCGCAGGGGTACCCGCGGGCTGCCTATCGATCCCCTGCCGCTATGTCCATAGCCCGTCGGAGATGGTGGATTACCGGGATGTGGAGAACGCGGTCAAGCTTCTGGTGGCCCTGTTGAGCAAAGCCATCTCGATCTAGAGCTAGTCGAGGTTGCTGACGAGCGTAACCAGCGCCTCTGATGGCCAGCCTATGGATGGCCTCAGAGGCGCTTTATCGTACAGTTGGTTCGCTGATAGCGAATGTCGAAACGGTCAGCCAAAAATCTTGAGTGAAAGCGAGCCCAGATAGGCGATAGCCACTGCCTTGGTCGTCTTGCCCAGCCAACAAGCCAAGAGGAATTTGGTCACAGGAAAGTGCAACACTCCTGCAGCCATCCCCGCCATATCGAACAGGGGATTGGGGATAGCTGAAAGCACAAGAATCGTCAGAAAGCCACGGCGGTGCATCCAATCCTTGAGCTGCTCGAATCGCTCCCGGTTCTCGATGACCGCGCTGCCACCGTAACCCGCTACATAGCCCGTGAGCTCGCCGATCGGCTCGCCGAGGCCAGCCACCAATCCCACGATCAATGGGTTAAGGACGCCGCCGCCGGCAAAGACGACGGCGAGGCTCGGCACGGGAATGACAATTGTAGCGTTGCCAAGCAGGCTGATTATGAATACGCCCAAGTAGCCGTATCGCGACAGGGAGGCAAGCTGGTTGCGAAAGGAAAGAATCAGGGCTGTGATAGCGATGGAAAAAGCCAGGGCCGCAATGTGACTGCGATACCGCTTCCAGAGAGGATAGACGGATCGATTCCACCAGTCTCTTGAGCTAGCAGAAAGACACGGCTCTTGCACGGCCTACTTCTCGACAATCTCAACACTCAGGATCATGTCGCCAGGCTTTGCGCTCGGGTCGGAAGGGTCTCGGGGTGCAAGGGCCTTGACCACGTCCATCCCCTCAATGACCTTGCCGAAAACCGTATGCAAGTTATCCAGATGTGTTTGCGGTGCATAGGTGATAAAGAACTGGCTGCCGTTGGTGTTGGCCCCGCTGTTGGCCATAGAGACGATCCCCTCGCTATCATGCTTGAGGTCGGGGCTGAATTCATCCTCGAACTTGTAGCCGGGCCCGCCTGATCCGGTGCCTGTGGGGTCGCCCGTTTGGGCCATAAAGCCGGGCAGAACACGGTGAAACGTTACATTGTCATAGTAGCCCTGCCGAGCCAGAAAGACAAAGTTATTCACTGTCTTGGGGGCTTGATCGTCAAAGAGCTGCAGGCGAATCGACCCCTTTTCGGTCTGAAGAACGGCTTCATACTGCTTGGCAGTATCAATGGTTATGGCTGGAGGCTCGCTCCAGGAGAGCGCACCCTTGGGTGTCGGCTCGGCCGCCGCAGGCATCCTGGTGGGCCGGACAACTGTCAAGTAGTAAAGAGCCGCAAACGCGCCAATGATGACGGCAACGATGACGAGTGCAATCCACAGGTCCTTCATCGTGGTCTTTTCTTTCTCTTTGGCCACGGGCGGCCCGCTGGGTTTGGGGCGGTAGGAACCCTGTGTCCCCTTGCGCGTCCTGTTCAGTTGGCGCCTGCGCTCCAGTCTCTCTCTTTTCTTTGTCATAGTACTTTCACCATAACTGAATGATAAGGATACCTATGGGTTCGTAGGCTTGGCCTGGTCAACACTCGCCTGGGCAGCCCCTTCACTCCGTGGTAGGTCGATGCGCTCTAGACGCCACAGGCTATAGATGGCCGCCAGGAGGACAGCGCCGCCCACCGCATACCCCTCGATGATGCTCGCCTCGGTCAAATATACAGCCAGAACACCCAATGCGCCGCAGATTAGATAGAGGATGAGCACGGTCTCTCGCTGGCTGAGACCCATTCTCACCAGTCGGTGCGACAAGTGATCCTTGCCGGGTGTGGTGAGAGGATTCTTGCCGCGCCGCAGGCGCGAGATAAACACCAGCGTCGTGTCAAAGATGGGCAAGCCAAGCACCAGCAGCGGCACCATCCAGGTCGTAAAGTACACGTTGTCAGGAAAACGGAGCTTGATGCCAACCGAGGCCATCATAAAGCCAAGGAACAGGCTCCCGGTGTCACCCATAAAGATACTGGCAGGGTTCACATTATACACCAGAAAGCCGATGCAGGCTCCGAGCAACGCAGCGGCAAGGATGCCCACCAGGTATTGGCCGCTCATGGCTGCCAACAGAAGAAAAAACGCCGCCGCTATAGCACTGACCCCACCCGAGAGTCCATCCATATTATCGAGCAGATTCATGGCATTGGTAATGCCGACTGTCCACAAAAGGGTCAGCAATATGTTCAGAGCCTGGTGGTGAAACAGGAGCACCTGCACGCCCGAGATGACCAGGATCAGCGCTGATACAATTTGCCCACCCAGCTTGACCCATGCCGACAGGCCCAATCGGTCATCCCATAGGCCCATGAAGGAACACAAGGTAGCGCCTATCAGGATGCCCGCCACCTGGCGCACATAAAAGCGATCTCCGAATAGCCCCAGCGCCGCAATCACCGCCACGTAGATGGCCGCGCCGCCTAATAAAGGCATGGGGCGCGAGTGGATTTTGCGCGCACTGGGAAGATCCACGACGCCTAGCCGGAAAGCGAGGCGTCGAGCCACAGGAGTGACTCCCACAGCCAAAACAAAAGCGCATAGCACGATCAAAAAGTATTGGGCCATGCTAGGGTTTGGCTCCTGCAACCAGGGCTTGCTGCTCCTCGATGTATTGGCGCAATCCAGCTTGGTCCTGTTCGGGGGCGACACTAAAAGCCAGTTGGGCATAGTGCGCCGCATCTTCAGGTTGACCCGTCTCACCATACAAGAGCGCCAGGTTTTTCAGGGTGTTATAGTCATCTGGCTGGATCTGGAGGATCTTTTTGTTGGCCTCGATTGCTTTGTCCAGCTGCTCAAGTTGTGAGTACGCATAGCCCATCGAGCTCCATGCCGGAACGGACTCTGGATCCAGGCTCACCAGTTGCTCGTAGGCCTTTAGAGCATCCGTCCACTCTTGTCGTGACAGATGCATATCCCCCAAGAGCAGGTAGGTCTGGGTATACTGTGGATCCAACTCGAGAGAACGCTGCAGCTTGGCCAGAGCCTCGGTCGAGTCTCCTACGGCCACATAGACAGAGGCCCACTCGTCCCAAAGCTGTGCGTTATTGGGGCTCAATTCGACGGCGCGTTCGTACTCCTGCAACGAGAGATCGAGCTTGGCGCGGCGATCGGCTTCATCGCTAGTCATCTCTGCCCAGGTGCGGTAAAGACGACCCAAGTTCGCCGTGTGGTCCGTATTGAGGGGGTTCAATTGCCTGGCAGTGTGGAGGGAATCCTGGGCCACACTCAAGAGTTCTACGCGGACTCGCGCATCGCTCTCCTGCTTGGCCTGCTCCATCAGCGCCCGCCCCTGGAAGAGGTAATAGAAATCCTGGTTGGGGGTCATCTCAATGGCTTCACCATACAGCGCGGCAGCACCTTCCCAGGCCCCCTGCTGATCATATCTCAGGCCTTGCTTGTACAGCACATCGGCACGGACAACATTGATGTTCAGGGCATTGATAACCACCAGGGCGACAAGGACACTCGCCAGATAGAGAGCCAACTGCCATCCGCTCGGCGAATTGGCAGGGCGAGGCAGGCGGCGATACAGGATGATCGCCAGGGCTAGCCCCACGATCCCTAACACGACATAATATTCATACATCAGATTGGGCAGGTTCACCCTCGGCCCAAGACGCGCGGCGTGAATGATCCCATATAGAGCGCCCATGCCACCCATGATAACCAAAGCTTGGCCGGTCAGGGCTAACCAGTCTCTTCCCTCCCGGCTTGCGGCATCTGATTCCGAGTATTCTGGGACCGACATGCCCAGCGCTACCAACCCAGTTACTACAAAGAGGGCGAGCATCCCCAAGGACACCTGCTCAGGGGCCTGTTTGCTGGCCATCGTGGTGAGAGAAGTCACCAGCACGGCGAGGGGATTCGTCTGGCCCAGTGGATTCGTCGTATAGTCCCAAAACATGGTGATGAGAACCATGCCTGCGAGTACTGCCAACGCCGATAACGAAGGGTTTCCGGCCCGTTCTATCGCAGGCCGCTTCTGGGCGCCAGTGGACCTGGTTGAGACAGCAGTGCGGCTCGGCCGTTCCCGAGAGCGAGTTCTGGACTGCCGCTGCGGCTCACTGCGGCTGGGCGCGCGGACCCCGCTGGCAGGAAATTTGGCGCTGGGTGCCTCCGCCGCTTGGGGCGTGGCCACAGCGACCAGCTCTAGTCCCAGCGACACAAAAAGCGCCGCGTAGATCCAAAAGTAGGTGCGCGTCGCAGCGACGGCAATTCCAAAGTGGATCTCTATGAAATGGCCGACCACGCTGGAAAGCAGAGCTGCGAGCAAGAGCAGATCGGCGCCTTGCAGAGAACTGGGAACGGCGCTCAGGGGCTCACTTGCCGGGGGAACCCGCCTGAGCAGGATGGCGAGGGCGGAGACGGCCGTATAGAGGGCGACGCCGGCCAAGAAGCCAATGGGCAAGCCTACACCGGCAAAGCGTAACGAGCCATCGAGTGAATAGGCGAGTCCAATGCCGGCCAAGGCGCCCACAATACCCGAGATCACGAAAACACGCGTCTGGCGTGGCCCTGAGATTAGGCCTAACCATAAAAGACCATAATAAAATAGACTACCAAACAAAAACATATAGGCCAATAAACCAGTGACACCCGTCATCAGCAAGGCGTCAAAGGTCTCGTTGTGCGAGCGATCCGGGGATGCATTGCGGGCTTCATAGTGCGCCAGATCTGGCGGGTAGTAAGGGTTATAGGCC
Organism: uncultured Anaerolineales bacterium; assembly: GCA_964416075.1. Taxonomy (GTDB): domain Bacteria; phylum Chloroflexota; class Anaerolineae; order UBA1429; family UBA1429; genus CAYQDH01. The sequence continues at coordinate 10,219 of CAYQDH010000105.1, forward strand.
ACGTACATGGACTCGGGGCCATACCCGATAAGCGTGCGCAAAGGCTTGTCCTTGAGCATCTCGATGGCGCCTTGCCAGATCAGTACGCGCACTTTGCCCGTCCCCGAGCTGACCTCGAAGACTCTTCCCAGTTGGCCGATATAAGGCACTCTACGAATCGCGGCGAGTGGCGATTGCGGGAGATTGATGAGCACCAAGAATGCAATGGCCAGACCCATCAGGCCAGACAGAATCACGGCGGTCGTACGCCAACGCCGTATGAAGGCGTAGAGCAGGACAAAGAAAAAGAGTCCTCCGACCAGGCCGAGCATGGGGCCTCGACTCTGAGAAAACAGGATGCACACGAGTTGCAGGCTCAAGATGAAGCCTAGACAGCCAAGCAGGACGAAGCGGGCTATTGACTGACGCAGATAGATGGCCACTAATGTGAGAGCCACCATTAACAGGGCGCTCACCAAGAGCCCACGCCCCACGCCAAGAGCGCCCCACGCCCATATCTGAACCAACAAGCAGGCCCCGAGGAAAAGCGGTAAACCAACCCTTGCTTTTCTGGCCTGTTTGTCCAACACGCTGTTCAGCAGCTGGATCATGCGTGCAACCGTCAACGGAAGCGCCATAATCATATAGGCGCTGACAAAGATGGCGTTACCCATGTTTGAGGCTACGCGCGCTACAACGTTGCCACCCCAGGGCAAGGGGTCCAGGCCGTAGTGCTGCAATATACCATAAAAAGCAACGGGCAAGCTGGTCAAGATAACCACGTACCAGAGTCGCTGCAGTTGTTCAGGCCGGCGTAGATTCTGTAGCACCATGAAGAACACCATGATGTAGCTCAGCGTGGTAAAGGTGCCCTGCAAGCGCTGATAGGAGCCCCACAGACTAACGCGAGGAGTAACCGAAAAGATAGTAGATATCACATAGGCTAACACAAGGAGTAGGGTAGGCAACACAAGAGGGACACGAAAGATGCGAGACAACAGCCGCTCGCGGCCTCTGGGCGCGTTGCCACCGTGTCCGTCGCTAGACGCCGAGATCTTGGTACCCCAGACGCCCTCTCCAAACGTTCTGATTAGCCACGCCAAAATCATCAAGAGAACGATGGATCGCAAAATGGTGATCTTGTCGGGCTCAAAGACGCGACTGGAATACACGTTAAAGAAAAGCGGGACAACTAACAGCGCCAGCAGCCAGCCGGCTTCGATGATCTGGTCGCAGAGTAAGCTGACGCGGCTGCGCATCGGATCTCCTATAGGCAATTCTCGGTCAGACTTGGTCCGGGCATATTACCCTACATGAGGTGGAAAATCAAATGGACAATAGAGGATCCCCATAAAGGTTGTGGATGGCCCGCAGCATGTCCTCAGCGGCAAAGAGCTCCGACCGTGCCTGTGCGCCCTTGCCTAGCCGTCTGCAGAGGGCGTCATCGTCTAGCAAGGCTTGGATGGCCGAGACCAGGGCTGCAGGGTCCTTGGGCGGCACAACCAGGCCCGACTCGCCATGCCTATTGACAAAGGTTGTGCCCGTATGGAGCTCTGTACAAACGATGGGCAGCCCAGATGTCATGGCCTCCACTTGCACTAGGCCGTACGCTTCGCTACGCTCGCTGGACGGCAACACAAAGATATCCGCCGCCTGGTAATACGCAGGCAACTCCCCCTCCGAGACTCGTCCGGCGAAAACCACGCGATCGCCTAATCCCATGCTCTGCGCTTGCATGCGCAACTGGGGCCCCATAGGGCCATCTCCCACGATCATCAGCCGAGCCCGGATCCCAGGCATGGCTTGCAGCAGGTATTGCAGGCCCTTATAGTACCGTAGCACGCCCACGAATAGCAGCCACGGTCCGCCGCCATAGCGCCTGTGGAGAGCGCGGACCTCATCTGGCCGCCGTACCAGGAATGGACGGCGATCGATGCCATAGGGGACGAGGGCGCACTTGTGCCGATATGGTTGTAGCAGAGAGGACCCTTCCATGGCCTGGGGACTGGCCACCAGGATCTTGTCCACCTTGGCGAGCAGTCTATCCAGCAGAGGGCGATAGAAACGCAGGATGGAAGCCTGCCGTACGATGTTTGCGTGATAGCTCAGGATGAGCCGGTCGCTGCGCCCGAAGAATAGCTGTGATGCCTCTCCAACGGGGTAAGGGTAATGCAGGTGTGTGACATGGGGTTGCTGGTGCGCGAGATGCCACGGCAGCATAAGGCTGATAGGCGTGGAAGCTATGTGCGCCAGCCGGGCAGCCTTGATGACCTGCACGCCATTCATCTCTTCCATGGTCGTACGTGTGGTCCGGCTGGTGACGAGAACTGTGACTCGGTTTCCCTCGGCGGCCTGGTTCTCCGCTAGCAGCCTGACGTGGTTCTCGATGCCCCCCAGGACCGGCGCATAGTCCTTGTACACATGGAGCACATTCATGGTGCACTCTTTCGCAGTAGCTGCCGGTAAACTTGTAGCGTCTCGGCTGCGGTGCGCGACCAACTGAACAGGCCGGCCTGTTTGCGCCCGGCACGGGCCAAATGGGTTCTCAACTCCGGCTCGCCCAATAGGCGCTCCAGGGCCGCGGCAATGTCGGGTACTCGCTCGGGGTCGAACAGGATGGCAGCCTGGCCAACGGCTTCGGGCAGAGCAGGATGATCGGAGCAGGCTACAGGCGCACCGCTGGCCATCGCCTCCAACACAGGCAGCCCAAAGCCTTCGTGGAGGGAAGGAAAAACAAAGCCCAGTGCGCCGGCATAGAGGGATGGCAGATCCTCGCCGCTCACCTTGCCCAAGAATCGCACCTCGTCACCTAGGCCCAGTTGCGCCGCTCGCTGGCGTGTCTCGGGATATCGAGGGTCGTGGGCGCCTGCCAGGATCATCATCCTCCCGGCTCGCACAGTAGGCGGCACGGCAGCCCAGGCCTCAACAAGCCGCACCAGGTTCTTGTGTGGCTTGTTGGTTCCTACATGCAGCAGATAGGGCCTATCCACACCCAGCTTCTTTTGCACCTGCTCCACTGCGGTTCTGTCAGCGCACCCAAAGGTATCTTCCGCCGCCAGAGGTATGGCGATTATCCGCTCGCCCCGGGGATGCCAGACCTCCATCACTGCGCTACGGGTGGATTGCGAATCCACTATTACCCGGTCGGCACGCCAGACGGCCGTCCGTGCCAGGAGCGCAAAGAGATGCCGGTCATAGCGGGGTCGCGCTGTATCAGGATACAGCAGGGGGATGAGGTCATGCAGCGAGATGACGGTAGGGCAGCTTAGCGCAT
>CAYQDH010000106.1:0-10113 GCA_964416075.1 uncultured Anaerolineales bacterium
CTCGCAGGCGCAGGTCTCGGCGGCGCACGGGTACCACGGCACCAGCCTGATCCGGCACTTTCTGGGAATCGGCTACGAAAATGTGAAGGTGAGGGCGCGGAATTTCGCGTCGCCCTTGATCGGAGGGCCGGGCCGGCAGGGCCCGCCGCAAGAGCAAAAGATGACCAATTCCGGCCAGACGATCGCCTGGCTCGACTTTGGCGACCGGCTAGGGGTGTTTGATTTCTCGGGCGACCAGTACTTTTCGTGGGTGCGCGGGCAGCGGTTACTAGTTCGGGGGGAGCGCGGAGAGATTAACAACCACGAGGCCAGCTACCTGGTGGACTATGCCACGCCGATGGAGGTGGCTTTCCGCCGGGTGGAAGCGGGGGCCAACGGCAACCTGGAGGGGCTGTACCTTAAGGGGATCGTGGCCGGAGAGCAGTGGGTCTATCGCAACCCCTTTGCGCCCGCGCGGCTGACGGACGACGAAATCGCCATCGCCACGTCGCTGGCCGGTATGGCGGTGTATGTGGAGGGCGGCCCGCCGGTGTATCCCTTGGAAGAGGCCTGCCAGGACCACTACCTGAACCTGCTGATCGCGCAGGCGGCCGAGAGCGGGAAGGTGGTAGAGAGCTCGACGCAGTGCTGGGCTGAGGGATAGGGGGGCAGAAAAGGGTCCACCGAATAGAATATACCACTTGACGCGTTCATACGTCAAGTGGTATATTATGTCTATAAAAACCTAATAATGCGCAAGCTGCTGTGGTGGATGGTCGGTCGAGGAGCAAGGGATGCACAACAATAACCTGCAGCCGTGGCAACACGCCCACACCTTTGGGCAGGAGGCAAGGCGACCGGCAGAGGGCCGCACCCTGACGGTGGTGGCTCTCACGGCGGTGATGATGATAGCCGAGATCATGGCCGGGTTACTCTTTGGATCGATGGCGCTGCTGGCAGATGGCCTGCATATGGCCTCCCATGCGACAGCGTTGGGGATCAATGCTGTGGCGTACGCCTATGCAAGACGGCACGCCGGAAACCCGAGTTTTAGCTTTGGCACTGGCAAAGTCAACGCCCTGGGCGGATTTACCGGCGCTATTCTGCTGGCCACCTTCGCAGCCGTGATGGCCTTGGAGAGCCTGCAGCGGTTCTTTGACCCGACGAGCATCGCCTACAACCAGGCCATCCTGGTGGCCGTCCTGGGGCTGGTGGTGAACGGCATCAGTGTCCTTATACTAGGGGTTTCCGAACATAACCACGACCACGTGACCCTCAACGATAGGGCGCACGACCATGACGGCGAGGATTCATACATCCATGATGACCATCACAAACACGGCGACCACCTGCATCATGAAGACCATCCTGCAAGCCGCCAGGATCACAACGCCCCATGCGAGTGTGCGCCGGCATCAGTGTTGGCTCAGGGAAACAGGGGTGTAGGCACCTCTACCCCCATCTGATCAGGGCGCGCCGATCCCATGGCGTACATCGTGCTGTACAAGCACTCGGAGACAGCGCAGAGAGAGTCCCAGGAGGCAGCCGATGAGCGGAATGCTCAGCCTAGCCACGCCCATACGCTGGTGGATATCGCGGCCCTATGAATCGGAGGATGACCTGCAGCAGATGCAGAGCCTGCTCATGGAGGGACGCTCGCGCACGGACGACTGGCGCTATCCACACGTAGGGGACCTGATGTGGTGGTTCTTCATGGTGCTGTGCCATCTCAATCCCCAAGAGTACATCCGCCTGTGGCACGATGGTGAGGGCAAGCTCATCGGCTACGCGATGTTGGGCGAAGACCCCTCCTTCGACTGCCAGGTGATGCCGGAGTATGCCTGGCGGGGCATCGAGGCGGAGGCCATGGCTTGGGCGGAATGGCGCGTGGCCGAGCTGCGCCAGGGCGATGCGACAGGGTGGGGTGGCCGTATGGTGACCAACACGCGGCAGGATGATGCCAGGCGCATCGCATTTCTGGAACAGCACGGGTTCCAGCGTGCCGAGTATGTCGAGGTGAATATGATACGCACCCTCACTGAGCACGAGAGCGCGCCTGACGGCGCCACTACGAGCGAGCAGGTGCCTGAGGGTTTCCAGATCCGTGCTGTAGAGGAGGGCGAGATCTCGGAACGCGCCGCGGCGCAACGCGAGGTATGGCAGCCCTGGTCCGTGGGCAAGGTGACCGACGACGACTATGCACGGTTCATGCGGCTACCGGGGTACGATCGCGAGCTCGATGTTGTGGCCGTCGCGCCGGATGGAGTCATCGCGGCCTACGTGAATGGCTGGATCGACCCGGTAAACCGGATCGGGGATTTCGGGCCGGTAGGGGCGCGGCCGGCCTATCGCAGGCGGGGACTGACTAGGGCCGTTCTGCGCGAGTGCTTGCGGCGCATGCGAGCACAGGGGATGGAACGCGTATCCGTATCGACAGGCGAGACCAACGTGCCCGCGCGGGGGTTGTATGAGTCGATCGACTTCCGAGTGGTCAACCGATGCCTCGATTACGTAAAAAGCTGATCCGCCTATGCGGCGGTCTTTAGGACGCGCAGAGCACGGAGCGTGACCCACTTGTTCGGTTGCTTTTTCGCTCGGAAATCCACCCACGTTTTTCCGGCATAGTCGTATTCCAGGGGCCAACGCCCCTGGGCATCCTGCTTGTCGCGGATCAAGGACAGGGTGCGCGACAGGCGAGGGTCCTGGCCATACCCCAGCACCGCCAACGCCTCGGCCAGTTGCAGCAAGTCGGTGACGTAAAAGACCGGAAAGCCGAACTTCCACCAGTTCCCACTGGGCCTGGCGCCCCAGCCCGTGGGATAGGTTGCATCGGCGGGATCGACACTAAAGAGGAAATCGACGCCCTGTTGGATGGCGCGCTCGATGACGGGTGTGCGACGCTCGCGGGGCAACTTACCCAGGGCCAGCATCACCTTGACGGCGCCCCAGGCGCAGGGCAGCTTGTTATTGGACCCGCAGGCAAAGTTGGGGCCGCACTTGCTGGCATAGTAGCGCAGCGTGGCCTGGCGGTCGTGAGAGGGGGCGATGTCTTCGCCTGTTACGCTGCGAGCCATCCAATCGAATGACTTATCCAGGCGCGGATCCTCGTAGCCCAGCTCCAGGAGCGCCCAGCAGAGGTTCCCTTGCAGGCAATCCACGGTGCCGGAAGGCGCGCCCGATGTGGAGAACTGCCCGCCCTGGGCGAGGGCGTGGTCCATGAGATAGGCACAGGCCTGGGCGATGCGCTGGTCTTCCGCGACGGAGGCGCCCAACTGCGCCAAGAGGATGATGGACCAGACGGTGGAGCGATATTTGGGGTTGTAGCCCGCGCCAGGTTGCACCCAATAGCCAGCCGGATCCATCTCGTGCAGGACCGTGGCTATGGGTCCACGTTCGTGGGCTGCCTGGCGGGCGGCGTGCAGTTCGGGGTCGGCATGGGGATGATCGAGTAGATCGCGCAGGGCCAGGTATCTCACTTCCGGGGTTTCAGGTTCCAACGCCCACGATAGCGAGTCGCCCTCGAGTTGGTCTTGCCACGGCATATGAGGCACCTCCCACTAAGCGCGAGCTCACTCCTCTTTTCTCAGAAGCATGGGCAGCTGCCGGGGCCCAAGGGCGCCGGATAGCCGGGACGAGGCACGCCTGCGGACAACCGCCAGGGCAGTGTCTGCTCGCGCGGTGTGATCGACAGCGCGAACGATCAACCGGCCTACGGTGCTCTCCCCGTCGGCATCATAGAAAACGCCGCCCCCACGTGCCACGACCGTGCCATCTTTGATAATTTCGCCCCAAACATAAGCATCCTGGAGAAAGGAGGCCTGGGCTTCCGGGTTGAACCTGGCCCAGAGATCCTTGCCACGACCTACCTCCTTCTCCCAGTTGTAAGCATCTTCGATAAGAAATTGCGCGCCGAGGGCATCGCTGGTGTAACGCGCGCCGATCTTTTGGTATTGCCATATGTGGGTACATTCGTGTACAAGCAGGTCGGGCTCCCTAGAGACACTGCGATCCTTGAGGTAGATGGTGTTCCCCAGGGCGAAAGGGCGAGGATTCAGGCCAAAGAGCCCTGCTCGTCCCTCGACGAGTCGGACGTTATAGTAGGCGATAGAGTTGCGGAACACCTTCCGCAGGAGCCGGACCTCCTGTGGCGTGAGCTTGCGCTCTCTGGCCTCGACAAGGATGATGGACTGGACCAGAGATGCGACCTTGCCGATGACCACGATGATGCCGCCAGCGAACGAGGAGCCGATATCGGTAAGGCCTGCGCGAACGTAGCGACCATTGAGACTGACGACACCGCCCAGCATACGGATGATGCCCCCAAGGACGCCGCCGAAGAGGCCCAGCAGGCCCTTGATGCTCGCACCGACAATATCCAGCGTATGGGCGACGACCCCACCGAGCCATGCCAGGGCGCCTCCAAGAGCGGGGGCGTTGTGAGCGAAGGACGTCGCGTCCTCAACGGCCTTGCCCACAGTCTCAAAGAGGTCCGAGGCGAACTCGCCGATAGCGTTTGCAGCATCTTGTACAGTGTCGACAGCGTCGGTAAACCGGGTCATCTTGACACGTCCTTTTTGCCGCCAGAGAATATAAGGTTATCGTGGCCTGGGACGACGACATCGGCGCTATGCTTTAGCTGGCGGATGGTTTGGGCGGCCAGGGCGGCGTCCTGCTCGAATTCGCAGGTGTCGTGTTGCCAGTGGTGGCGGGTCATCACGGCATCGCCGGCGACTACGATGCGCAGCCCCTGATGGAGAAAGGCCAACCCGTGCAGAGTGAGGGTGTGGCCGGGCAGGGGAAGGGCATAGAGCCCGGGCAAGAACTCGCCCTGTACTGCCACCACCTTGGAGCCATCGATGTACTCGGAGGCGCGCAGCTTGTCCGCCACGGGCTCAGCAGCATACCATGTGGCGAGCGGAAAGTAGGCCAGGGCAGCCTGGTGATCCATGTGCTCGTGGGTCACGTAGCAATGAGTGATATCTGCGGCGTGCAGGCCCGTGCGGCGGTTGAGGTCCAAGTAATAGTCCGTGGGCATCTCGCGCAGCGTGGGGTCCACGAGCAGGCGGAAGGGATGGCCCTGGGCGTCGGTTCCGCAGACCAGCGTCGAGGTACAGGTGGAGGGCTGGCCGCGCGGCGGGTTCGCCGCGCTCTCGCCAAAGTAGCGATTCCAACGCAGGTGGCCCACGACGATCAGGTCATAGCTGTCGACCTGGCAACTGAGGCTGGGAAAGATGCTCACGGCAGATCCTCCTCGCCGCGAAAGACCTTCCTAAGAGCGAGAGCCGCGGGCTTGGGTCGGGCCCAGAAATCCACGATTGCCGTATTCGAAGGACAGGGATAGCAGTCGTGGCCCATCCACAGGATGACCCCTCCACACCTGGGGAAGCGGCGCTTGCAGGCTTGAGCCATGTAGGCCAGGGCCTCGGCCTGCTCCTGCTGACTGACCTGCACAAAGCGATCCAGTTCTGCCCTATCGGCGGCAAAGCCATGAGGCCCAGCAAAATGGTCCCACTGCACCCACCAGGGCGCGCGATAGCGCCAGGCGGGGTTGTCGAGGGAAGGGGGCCACAGGTCCAGGCCACCGGCGTAGCGTTCGAGGATGTCCACCGGGGAACAGCCGGGCGCGCCCACCTCGGAGACAAAGAGCGCGTCGTGGTAGTTCCAGTGGTCCTTCCAGTCCTGGAGGGTGCCCTGGATATCCCAGGGGCCGTGGACGTCGTGGTGCATGCCCAACCCGCGCAGGCTGGGATTCATGCTAAAGCTGGGGCCACTGGGCGAGGTGGCCACAAAGCGCTTGCCTGGGTCGAGGCGCGCGGCCACAGCGCCCAGGGCGGCGATGGCCGGGTGTGATGTACTGACCGGGGTGTTGCGGCCATCGCGCTCGGTGAGCTCGTTGCCGCCGCACCAGATGAGGTGCGAGACATGGCCACCGCGGCGCCAGACGTAGGAGGCGGCGATGGCCGTGAGGTTGGCCAGCACCTGGGGATCTTCGGGCGGGTAATTGTCCGCGCCGGATGAGGAGAGGGGGAACTCTTGCCAGACCATCAGCCCCAACTCGTCGCAAAGGTCGTAGAACTCTTTTTTCTCGGGCACGGAGCCGCCCCAGACGCGCAGGACATTGCAGCCCATATCGGCATAGAGCGCCAGGCGCTCGGCGTATTGTTCGTGAGTGACGCTGCCGTAAGTGATCCGCGGGGGCACCCAATTCACGCCCTGCAGGAACACGGGCATGCCGTTCACCTCGCAGATCCAGGGCTCGGCGTTGGCGGGTGAGCCATCATTGTGCAACCAGCGGACCTGCTTAAAGCCCACGCGCCCCTGCCAGCTGTCGAGCACCTGGCCGCTGAGGGTCTCGATGTCGACCGTCACCTCGTAGAGTTTCTGCGCGCCCAGGCCGTTGGGCCACCAGGGCTGCACGGCCAACTCGTCGCCCAGAAAGACCTGGGTCTCGGCGCGGCCGGGGGCAAAGGCGCAGGGGAGTATTTCGTCGATAAGTGGCGCGTCGGACGCTCCCGGAGCGTCGCGGACAACGACGTGACAGGCCATGGCCGCCGTGTTGGGGGCCTCCACATCCAGGCGGAAGGAAAGGCTTCCTTTGCCCGTCGCAACGTCGTAGCGAGCGTCGGGCAGGCAGCCGTGCAGGCGGGCCGGACCCACCTTGCGCAGGGCCAGGCGATCCCAGATGCCCAACGGCACCAGGCGCACCACCCAATCCCAGCCATAGTTGAAGCGCGATTTAAAGATGTGAGATTGGGATGTAAAGCCAATCTGGCCCTGCTCGTGCGGCGCCTGGTCAAAGATGAGGGAGAGACAATGGGTGCGTCCCGCCTTGAGCGCCTTGGTGAGGTCGAACTCGTGGGGCATGAGCATCCCCGAGAAATGGGCCACGGTCCGGCCATCGACCATAACCTGGCCCGAGTAATCGAGACCGTCGGCGCAGAGCAAGATGCGGCTGCCCTCCCAAGCGGAAGGGACCGTTACCTGGCAACGATACTCCCAGTGACGATGCTCCACCCACTCGCAGAGGGGAGCATTGAGGCCCACGTTCCAGTCGGGGAGCAAGCCGGCACGCAGGAGGTCGTCCTGTACCGATCCGGGAATATGCGCCGGTACCTCGGGCGTGCACTGGAACTTGCGATAGTTGGTATCGGCCGCGGTAGGGTCTTGGCCGCCGGAGCGCAGCCAGGCGGGTGTGTTGGGAACCCAGCCGATGAGGGTCCAGGGCAGGTCCGTCAGGTCGATAAGCATGAATATCTCCCAGAGTCTAGGGTAGAGTGTCTACGCGAAGACGCGGTATGGAAACCGCGGCTACAATACAAGGCTAGCGCAGCTTGGGCGCATTCACCACTCCGTGTTCGATCAGCCACGTAACGGCCTCGTAGACCGCTTGGAGCGAGGTGTAGCGCGGTTGATAGCCCACCAGGCGCTGGGCCTTGACGATGCTGCAGTTGGGGCAGTGGGCGATGTGGTCCCATGTGGCCGCCGAGAGCTCGGGCTCGATCGTTTCCTTCCAGGACTCCCAGCCGAGGAAACGCAACGAAGGCTCGTGTCCAAACCAACGGTAGACTGACTCGGCGTAGCCCCGCAAGCTGAGGGCTCCGGGCGACACGGCGTGAAAGCTCTGGCCCACCGCAGCGCTCCAATTGGCCATCGAGCGCAGGAACAGCTGGGCGACGTCCTCGGCGTGAACATGGTGCACCGTCTCCAGGCCAAAGTTGGGCAGGGTCAGCTCCTCGCCGCGAGCGATCTGCTCAAAGACGCGAGTGTTGAAATGCCCTTGGGGATTGAGCGGCGCCCAGCCGGGGCCCACGATGTGGCCCGGGTGCACGACCGTAGCGGGGAAGCCATACCGCCGCGTCTGATCGAGGAGGTAGGCCTCGATGGCCGCCTTCTGGATGCCATAGTCGCCAAAGGGGCGGCGCGGCTGCTCCTCGGTCGTGGGTACCTGCACGCTAGGGCCATACACCCAGATGGTGCCCGTCGAGAGCAGGTGCTGCACGCGGCCGCGCAAAGCCTCGACCAGCTGCGTAGCGCTGGCCAGGGTGAAGCAGATCATGTCGATGACTATGTCGGGGCGCAGGTCGGCCACGCGCTGGCCAAAGGCGCTGGCTGCCTCCAGTTGGGCACGGTCGACGACCAACTGCTCGACGCTCTTCCAGGCAGCGTGCTGTTGATAGGGCTGCCGCTTGCCGCGGGTGAGATTGACTACCTCATGCCCGGCCTCGACGAGGCTAGGGACTAGGTAGGTGCCGACGTGTCCGCTGCCACCAATAATGACGACACGCATGGGAGACCTCCTTTGAGCCGTGCATCGATTAGTACTGGGTATCAGTGATTGGGATCGAGGATAACACATGTTGGAGGGGTGCGCAAGGAGAGGGCGGATCGCACGGCATGGATGACGCGAGGGTAGCCTTGCCCCGTGGGGTGGGGGGCGGTACAATTCCAGGCAAGGAGTGGACGAGGTTGTGATGGAGAGGGTCGGCGGCCAAGAGCGGTTCTGTGGGATAGCAGAGAGGAGCCAGGTGGAGCGCATGGACAAGAGGCAACGTCTGGAGGCGACTTTTCGCGGGGAAGCGGTGGATCGTCCGCCGGTGGCCTTGTGGCGGCACTGGCCAGGCGATGATCAGCGCGCTGAGGATCTCGCTGCGTCGCAGGTGGCATTTCAGAGGGAATATGATTTCGATTTCATCAAAGTGACGCCGAGCAGCGGCTATTGTGTGGAAGATTGGGGGGTGGAGACCCAATACCTAGGAAGCCTGGAAGGTACCCGTGAGTACCGTCGCTATGTGATCAACGAACCGGAGCAGTGGGCCCGGCTGCCGGTGCTGGATCCCCAGAAGGGGGCCCTGCGCAGGCAACTGGAGAGTCTGCGGCTCATCGCCCAGCAAACTGGGGACCAAGTTCCCTTTATCCAGACGATTTTCAACCCGCTTTCGGTGGCCAAGTATTTGGCCGGAGAGGAGCGGCTGCGGGTGCACCTGCGGTGCTATCCAGGCCAACTGCACGCGGGTCTGGAGGTCATCACCGAGAGCACGGTGCGCTTTGTCCGTGAGGTGATGAGCACGGGCGCGGCAGGTATCTTTTTGGCGGTGCAGCACGCACAATACGGAGTGCTTTCGGAAGAGGAATACCAGACCTTTGGTATTCCCCACGATGCACGGGTGCTGGACGCTACTGCGGGAGGATGGTTCAATCTGCTGCACCTGCACGGCAGTGACGTGATGTTCGACCTGCTGGCGAATTATCCGGTGCAGGTGGTGAACTGGCACGACCTCGAGACGCCCCCCTCGCTGGAGGAAGGCCTAAAGCGGTTCCCCGGGGCGGTGTGTGGGGGGCTACGCCAGTGGGAGACGATGGTACGCGGAGATCCCACAACCGTGCGCGCCGAGGCAACCGATGCCATACGCCGGACCAAGGGACGACGCTTCGTCCTAGGCACGGGGTGCGTGACCCCAATCGTTGCGCCGACATCCAATATCAGGGCGGCGAGGCTGGCAGTAGAGAGATCGTAAAAGTAGCCGGACCCTGGTGAACGTAGGTGGACTGGGTGATCAGAAACGATATCGGGGTTAGGGTTAGATAGGAGCGGGCGACGGATCGGGATGATCCGCCGCCCGTGAGAGTCGGTATCTGGGAACCGCGACCCCGCGCTAGACTTTTTCCTCGCGTCGCTTTTTGGCCTCTTCGGCAATCTTTTCCACCAAGTGGCTGGGCACGATGTCATAATGCGAGAATTTCATCGCATAAAAGCCGCGACCTTGGGTCATGGAACGGAGGTCTGTGGCATAGCGCTGGATCTCGGCCAGGGGCACGAGCGCCGAGACGATGCCGTTGCCTCGAGATTGTTCCATGCCCAACACGCGGGCGCGCCGCGTATTCAAGTCGCCGAGGACGTCGCCCATAAAGTTCTCAGGCACGGTGACCACGATCTCCATCACCGGCTCCAAGAGCACGGGACCCGCATCGGGGATGCCGGCTTTGAAAGCGAGGCGCAGTTCTGGACCTTCCCCGCCAACATGGCTAACGTCTGTGCTGAGGGGCGTTTGGCCGGGAACGGCCTGAAAATTACGAAACCGACGGTCAATGAAGCTGTGCAAAAGGTTGGCCTGAGCCGGAGCGCCTATTATAAAT
>CAYQDH010000106.1:10123-13433 GCA_964416075.1 uncultured Anaerolineales bacterium
ATAGATCACCGCCTTGAAATCCACAGTGGGATAACCGGCGATAATCCCTGCATCTTTGATCTCGCGCAAGCCCTTGTCCACCGCGGGGATATAGTTCCTGGGCACCGATCCACCAAAGATCTCACTGGCGAACTCAAAGCCGGCGCCGCGCTCCAGGGGCTCGAAGCGGATGTACACATCGCCGAACTGGCCTCGGCCGCCCGTTTGTTTCTTATGCCGACCTTGCGCCGAGGCGGTCTTGGTGATCGTCTCACGGTAGGGGATGGTGGGCATCTCTGTCATGATCTCGACGCCGAACTTGGCCGCCAGGCGCCGCGCAGCGATCTGGATGTGCGATTCACCCATGCCCGAGAGGATCGTCTCGTTGGTCTCCACGTTGCGCTCCACATGGAGCGTGGGATCTTCTTCGACGAGGCGGCCCAGGCCGTTACCCATCTTATCCAGGTCAGCCTTGGTCTTGGGGAACACGGCCACCGAGTAAAGGGGCTCGGGATAGACAATGGGGGGCAGCATGAGCGGAGTGCCACGATCGCACAGGGTATCGCCTGTGCTGGTCACGCTTAGCTTGGCTACGACGCCAATGTCGCCGGCCTTGACAGAGGGGACCTGGGTTTGCTCTTTGCCGCGCGGCATGAACAACTGGGCCACACGCTCCTCAGCGCCCTTGACCGAGTTGTACACGCGGGAATCGGCAGCAAAAGTGCCACTTACGACACGGAAATAGCTCAGTCGGCCCACAAAGGGGTCTGCCAGGGTCTTGAACACCTGCACCGCCAGCGGGCCAGCCGCGTCGGTCCTTAGCTCGACGGCTTCCTGGGTCGCAGCATCCTGCGCCTCGCGCTTTAGCTGTGCGGGGCTGGGCAGAAAGCTAGCGACAGCATCCATGAGCCGCCTGACCCCGATGTTCTTGGTGGCAGAGCCAGACAAGACAAGGACGATGTTTCCGGAGCTGCTCCCCGCGGCGAGGCCACGGCGAATCTCATCGGCAGAGAGTTCTTTGCCATCAAGGTATTTCATCATCAACTCGTCATCGGACTCGGCGGCGAACTCCATCATCTGTTGACGGGCCTCTGCAACCTGGTCCTGCATATCAGCGGGGATGGGCGCCTCCTGGCCCTCAGCACCCAGGTAGGCCTTCATGGTGACGAGATCGATCACGCCAACAAAAGAGTCCTGAGCGCCGATAGGCAACTCCACGGGAACAAAGGTCTTGTCGAACTTGTCCCGCAACTGCTCCAGCGTGCGGGTAAAGCTGGCATTGTCCCGGTCCATCTTGTTGAGGAAGACCAGGCGCGGCATCTGCGCCTCGTCCAGGAAGGCCCAGTGCATTTCAGCGCCCACCTCCACACCAGAGGAAGCGCAGATAATGAGCACGGCACCATCCGTGGCGCGAATGGCGGTCTTGACCTCGCCCACAAAGTCCATATAGCCTGGCGCGTCAAGGATGTTCAGCTTCCTATCTTGCCATTCGAGGGGGAGCACCGTGAGGTTTACGGAGAGACCGCGGGACTGCTCCTCCTCGTCATAGTCCGAAACGGTGTTTCTGTCTTCCACTCTGCCTAACCGCGAAATGGCGCCGGCATCGTAGAGCATGACTTCACTAAGAGTTGTCTTGCCACAACCACCATGACCGACGAGCACCACATTTCGCAGTTCTTCTGGTCGATACTCTCTCATGAACCCTCCCCAACTTGGCAATCGACATATGCGACGGATTATACTACGTGCTCTATTAATTGGCAAGATGGACAATGAGGTGTTTTTCGGAGCAAGCGTGGGTGTGGGGGTGGGTGTACGTCACGAGGCAGAAAAGGGCAGAGGGAGTGGACGGGGAGACAGGGGGATGGTAGAGTCTGGACATGGAACAGCATGCAACGCCTGGGACATATATCCTGGTTATCGAGCTGGATCACGCCACGCGCGTCTCGATAGGTCATTTGGGGACCTACGACTTCTATGAGGGATATTATCTCTATGTGGGTAGCGCCCTTGGCGGTCTGTCCAGTAGAGTGACGCGACATCTGCAAAGGGAAAAGCGGGTACATTGGCACATCGACTATCTCTTGCAGGTGGCCAGGGTGACTGAGGTGTGGTCTAGGGTGGGGCATGAAAGACTCGAATGCGCTTGGGCGGAGGCGCTGGGGAAATCGGGGCAAGTGGAACAGGTGGTGAGAGGATTTGGGTCATCCGATTGTGAGTGTTGGAGTCACCTGTTCTACTGTGCGGAGCGGCCCGGGAGTGACCTCATCGGCAGAGTGAATGGCGCACGCAGCGTGCGCGTGGTGGACAAGGAAGATGGCAGCACGGGACTGCAAGGATGAGTCATGTTGTATGTTGCGAATGGTTCTGGCGGTTCTGGTGCGGGGACAGCTGCGGCAAGGCGGCCATGATGGCATCTACGGCGGAGGGATCGACGTCGCTTGGCAGAGGGCTACCGGTGCTCAGGATGAAGGGCGCGCCGGGGCCGGACTGGTCGAGCTGCTCCGCCACAGCACGGGCAATCTCGGCGGGGTCATCGCGAAGGAGGAGCGCTTCAGAGTCGACGTTGCCAAAGAGGCAGCGTCGTGGGCCAAAGGCGCGCCGCGCGTCGGCAACCGTCACGCTCCAGCCTTTGCGCGGCTGCTCGAAGGCAAAGCCATCGAGTGGCAGGGCAGCCTCCAGGTCCAGGATGGGCACGATATCGCCAAGGTTCCAGAGGATGGCGCGCAGTCCCGCGTCGCGCGCGGCAAGGGCGATGCTTTTCTGGTAGGGCAAGGCGAAACGGGCAAAGAGCGCAGGCGAGATGATGTCACAGGACGCCCAGCTGTCGGCGATATAAACCGCTTCGGCGCCCGCCTCTGCCAGCTGATGCATACGCAGGCGGTCGCTCATCGCGTAACGATCGCAGACATAGACAAAGAGACCGGGATCTGTGAGCATCATCTCCATAGCCCGCTGGAAGCCCAAAGCGTAGCAAGCCAGGATGTAGCCCGGCGAGCAGCAGGGCATGACCAGGGCGTCGTCGCCCACATCACGAATCAGCCGAGACAGTCCATCGAGGTAGATGTGGTCACGGTCTCGGGGTAGAGAGATCAAGCGGTCGGCATCCGCGGGCGTGCGGATGTCTCCCACAGCGTCGCAGGTTTTGGCCCCCGTCTGGAGATCGACCAAGGCCAGGCTGTCCTTCATCAGAGCGTGAAGGTTGCCCGTATTGTTGTCACGCACCAGCCAGCGGCGTGAATCCTCGGATACCAGGGTAGGCTCCTCGGGGCCATGGCCCACCCCAAAGTAAAAGATGGCATCCTGATTGTGGCGGTCGCGCATGGCGCGA
>CAYQDH010000107.1:0-13338 GCA_964416075.1 uncultured Anaerolineales bacterium
GGCAAATTCTCCCCGCTGCGCTCTATTTCAGAGGCGAAGGCGTCGTTTATACGGTTGCTAGCGATGCGCCAGGTGGGGTCGACCGATGGCTATGATGTCCATCTCGGTGTGCAGGTAGACCTCCTCGCCCCATTCAGAGGACACGGGGGCCGAGTGATCCTGGCGTTCCACGTGTATCTGGACATCGTCGGCGCCCGCGCGGAGCGCCCCTTCGAGGGCTAGAGTGCGCCCACGGGACTCGGCATAGGCCAACGCTTCGGGCAGGGTGGGCAAAACTTGCACCTGGTCCGACAAATGGACCCGGAAACCCTCTTCCTCTTGCTGCGGGACGATGAGAGCATGTGTGCGCTGTACCACGCTGCCGGCTACGGCTCCCAGGGCGTTTGCCACTTCACTGTGCTTTGGAATCTCGAGGGTGCCATGCAAGAGATTGGCTACCATTGGAAAGTACGTATGTACGGGCGCCCCAATTGCAACGAGGGGGGGGCGCAAGGTGAGGTCGCAGGCCAGGCTGGTCTGGGCTACGGGCTTGAGCGCGCGGGCTAGCAGTTGGCTATCCAGTCCCTGGCCCATCCCATTCTGGCTGTCGTCGTGGAGCAGCTTGACGACGACCTCGGCGGAGACTCGCTCGGCCGTGCGGGCGAGGATCTGGTCACAGAGGTCTTCGGGGCTCAAGTGCACGCGCCGGGCCAACAGCTCGGCAGCCAGGTGGGCCGCTTGGGCGTTCCACTCGACATACTGGCCTCGCACATGGGCGGCGTCCGTGGGCGTGAGTCCCGCGCGAACGACCACGCCGCTTCGCTCCAGGGCGTCGAGTTGGCGCGCATAGAAAAAGGGATGGCGCATGATGGTATACACATCGTCCATCGAGCAGGGCCCTTGGCGCAACGCAGCATAGAGATCTTGCTCGAAAGGCGCCTGCTCATCGCTGGGTCTGGTCGTGGCCCGCTGCAACACCAGGAATTCGCCATCCGTGGGTTTCATTTTGCCGCGCGCGACCTGCTGTTGCAGGACCTGAACCACGCCGGGGTACTCGACCGCGAGCATGCAGATGGGCACCACGCGCCGTGGGCCAACGTTAAGGGTGTAGTCGTCGTCCAGCCAAATGCGGCTATCACCACCCAAACCCACGGTATGGACGTCGATGGCTTCGACCATGGTGCGCCAGGGGCCAACACTGGCGCCTTGGGGATTCAGGTAGGGGTGTCCCGACTTGATCACCGCGATATCGGTGGTGGTGCCTCCCATGTCGACCACGACCACATCTTTGCCACCCGCCAGGTGCTGGGCCCCCACCACGCTGGCTGCGGGGCCAGAGAGGATCGTCTCGATGGGACGCTCGCGCGCCATGGTGGAGCGCATCAGGGAGCCGTCTCCCTTGACGACCATGAGGGGCGCGACGATGTGGCGCTCGGCCATGGCGGTTTCGACCGCGTCAATCAGATCACAGAGCAGGGGGATGAGGCGAGCATTCAGGGCTACTGTGGTGGCACGCCTAAGGGCGTCCAACCGGTGAGTCAGCTCGCTGCCACAGGTGACGGGCTTGCCGGTCATCTGCTGCACCAGGAGTCTGATGGCTAGCTCGTGTTCCGGATTCCGAGTGCCAAAGTAACCGGAAACCGCAAAAGCCTGCACATAGGGAGCATGCTGTGCGATGGCCTGGCGTGCCGCTTGCAGGTCGAGCGGCTCCTGTTCCTCGCCGGTGGTGTTGTGGCCGCCGGTGATAAAAGCATACCGCGAGGTACCCAACTCATGCTCCAGGTTCTCGCTATGCTGGAGATGGTCCGGGTAGCCGATGAGGAGCGCGCAGATGGGGGCGCCGTTGCCCTCAACAATGGCGTTGGTCGCCAGGGTGGTGGATAGGGAGACCAGACGCACATCCGCCGGACACTGCGACAGCACCCGATCCATAGCCTGGCGGATGCAGATCGACAGGTCGTGCTTGGTGGTGAGAGCTTTGGCGGTGGCCAGGACCTGGTTGACTTCGTACTCAACCAACACAGCATCCGTATAGGTGCCACCTGTATCGATGCCGAGAGCAACAGACATTTACCCCTCCTAGATTAGGCGCCGTTAGTGAACAGGGAACGTAGCTACGAGGCAAAACGGGAGCGCAGATCGGGCCGCTCGCCATAAGCCCGGGTTACGACTTGCCCACCCCTGCGCTCTTTTTGCTTTGCGCACGATGAAAAGTCACGAAGCGCATACCGAACTCGTCGCGCCCCATGAGCAAGTCGGAGATCAGAATGGCCCTGCGCGATTGGGCTGGGTTTACGATAGGCGCGTTGACGCCGGCGGTGAGTGCCATCGCCAAAAAGATATCGTTGATCGTCTCACGGTCTGGCAGACCAAAAGAGATATTGCTGGCGCCGAGGGTTAGATTGACGCCGAGTTCCTCCCGCACGCCACGGATGGCATTCAGAGTCACCTGAGCGGCCATCCCATCGGTGCAGACGGTGAGAGCCAGGCAGTCGATCAAGATGTCCTCGCGCGGGATGCCCAGGGACTCGGCGCGGGTGATGATCTTCCGGGCTACGGCGACACGCGATGCCGCGTCACAGGGGATACCCCCCTCGTCCATGCACAGGCCGATGACCGCAGCGCCGTATTCCTTGACCAGCGGCAGGACGCGCTCCATGGAAGCCTCCTCGCCGTTCACCGAGTTGATGAGCGCTTTGCCCTCATAGGCCTCGAGCGCGGCACGCAGCGCCCGAGGATTCGCAGAGTCTATGCAAAGGGGGGTATCGGTGACCTGCATGACCGTCTTGATGGCCATGGGCAGCAGCTCTACCTCGTCGACCCCCGCAGCGCCAACGTTCACATCCAGAATGTCGGCGCCATCGGCCACTTGGGATTCAGCGAGCCGGCGTACTCGGCTCATGTCTCTATTGGCAAGCGCCTCGGCCAAGAGCTTCTTTCCTGTGGGGTTGATTCGCTCGCCGATAATTATGGTCGGATTATCAGGACTGATGACCACTTCTTGTGTTTTGCTTCGAACTCTGGTTTCCATGCCTTGAATCCTCCTGGGAATGCTCTATGAATCGTCGCCCTCTTGAGGCGAAGGGGATAACGGCGGCAGCTCATTGCTCTCTTCGCTCGGCGAAGGGGACAAGGATGGCAGCCCATGATCCTCGGTGCTTGGTGAAGGGGATACCGACTTACGCGCATCATCCTCTTGATCCTCTTTGCCAAGCCAGCTGGGCGTGGGTGTGGGGATGGGGAACGGGTCCCATCCCTTCAGTATCCCTCTGCGCTTTAGAAATCGCCGGGCTACAGCTTCCGGATTCGCCCTCTTGTTTGCCATCTGACGGTCGAGCTCCACCATAGCCTGACGGGTGAGTACGCGACTGAGCTCATTGAGCTTGGGCTCCAGGTCCGGGTATTGTTGCAGTGTCTCCGTACGCACGACGGGGGCCAGGTTCGATGCCTGGAAAAAGCCACGGTCATCGGCGAGGGCGGCGATTTGCCCCTTACCCGGTATCCTCACTTCAGCATCGGCGAGGCGTCCCAGCGCACAATCGCATTCGCCGGCCACGAGGGCATCATAGCCACGCTCAAAGGGTACGAGCCGCACATTGTGCAGCCTAAAGTCGAAGCGATACACCCGTTCCAGACCACGCACGCCTTGCGGGCTGCGATAGACATCTTCGGGCGTGCAGAGGCGCATATCCGGGTTGACCCTCCTCATGTAGGAAGCCAGGTCCGACATGCTCGACAGCTCGAGCTCGCCTGCCCTCTCGCCAAGCATCAGAAGCGTCAAGGGGCGCTCATACGGCGCCATGGCTAACCATGTGATCTGGCGCAGCGCGTCGGCATCGCGTACCTGGTGAAAAGCATCCTCAGGGTTGGAGATAGGAAGGTCGTGACCGAGGTACTCTACCCAGGTTTCCCCTGTATACTGCCATGCTACATCGACGCTGCCCGCCTCAAGCGCCGCACGAAGAACCCATTGATCGCCGAGCGCCGTCCGATCATCGACTTCCAAGCCCGCCTCGCGCAGGACGAGGACGAGCATTTTTCCCAGCATGACCTGCTGTGGCGCTTCGGTGCTAGCCACCGTAATGAGCCCTCGCCCCTCGGAGGCTGGTGCACAGGCGCCTACCGAGACGATGAGCAGGCAGGCCAATATCTCCAGTAGAACGAGACGACCATGTTGGGATCGAATGCTCATGATATCAATCTGCCTGCGCAGGCTCGGTATAATAACTGTGGCCTTGCCACATCTGGTCCAGGTCGATGCGCCCGTTGGTCACCTCACGCACAAGGGCCGCCACATGTTCGGCTTGCTCATAAGGCACCGCCAACCCCATGGTAACCTGGTCAGCAAACACTTCTTCCTGGGTGCGGACGCCGTGCTTGGGCAGCGAGTAGCGTAGGTTGCCATAGAGGGCGTAATCGATAGCCACGGTGACCCGTCGATAGAGCCTGCGCTCGGCCGTGGGCAAGACTCGCAAAGCTTCGCGTGCAGCGCCGCTATAGGCACGCACAAGCCCGCCCGTGCCAAGCTTGGTGCCTCCCCAATAGCGAGTTCCCACAACGACTATCTCCAGGATGCCACTTCCCTCCAGAACGGCCAACATGGGGCGTCCTGCTGTGCCGCCGGGCTCGCCATCATCAGAGGAGGCGAAGACACCTTGAGGTCCGCCAGCGATTCTGTAGGCCCATGCGTGATGATTGGCGTCTGGATAGCGCCTCTTGATTGCGGCGATAAACGTATCAGCAGCCTCCGCAGTGGGCGCATGGTCAGCCGTCCCGATAAAGATCGAGTTTTTGATGACCAACTCACTTTGCCCTTCGCCCGCTGGTATGCGATAACGGAGCAAGGGCTGAGGCAAAGGTTGGGGGGGCAGATTGCCATCGCTCAAGTGCCCACTTCCTCTATGCCCGGATCCATACGCCTGAATATAGCCAAACCTTACACATTCTAAGGACAGGGGGCATGGTTGTCAAAACAGGCGAAAGGTTTCTCATTTCAGCATGTTGCGACTATAGTAACCGACTGACGTGTTTGGTGTTTGCGTATTCGATCGCTATACATTGCCCAGTATTAGGAGTATCAATGCCCAGACAGAACGCCAAGATTAGGGTCATCGTCAATCCCTGTGCGGGGTGGGGACATGCGGCGCAAGTGGCTCCGCTTATCGCCGATTGTCTCACCAAGCTGGGCGCTGACTTTGATCTGGTACATACTAGGATGGCTGGTGAGGCGATTGCCCTCGCTCAGCAGGCTGCCGAAGAGGGAATGGGCACCATCGTGGCCGTGGGGGGGGATGGTACATCCCACGAAGTGGTGAACGGGCTCATGCAACATGCCGCGCACGTTGGAAACGGGCACATTGTCGGCACGCTGGGGTGTATCCCGGCCGGCTCTGGCAATGACTTTGCCATGATGAATGGCGCGCCGTCGGACGTGGAGGCTGCCTGCCGGCTCATCGTACAGGGGCACAAACAACTCGTGGATGTGGGCCGGGTTACGATCGACGGCAAGATTACGCGCTATTTCGACAACGCGGTAGGTATTGGCTTCGATGCATTGGTGACCATAGCTACCAAAAAGATCCCCAAACTGCGGGGCTTTGCTCTCTATGTTCCTGCGGTGCTGAAGACCATATTTATCACCCTGAGTGCGCCCACGGTGCAGCTGACGCTGGATGACCAGACGGCGGAGAGGTCCACGATGATGACGGTGGTCTGCAACGGGCCCCGCGAAGGGGGCACTTTCCTCGTGGCGCCCAATGCTCTGGCTAACGACGGGTTGTTTGACGTGCTCACGGTAGAAAAGATGTCTCGCTTGAGCATGCTGGGCCTGGTGCCCCGCTTTATCAAGGGCACACACCTGAGCCACCCACTGATCCGCGTGGAGCACGCCCGGAGGATCAGGGTCGAGTCTGAGAAAGAACCTCTGTACCTTCACGCGGATGGAGAGATCTTGTGTCCCCAGGCGCATACGATCGAGATTGAGATGCTGCCTGCCAGCCTGTGTATGATCTCCCCCACACCAGGGAACGCCTGTCCCTGATACAGGGCAGGTTCCACTCTACACAATCTCCTGACCAAGAGGGATTGCCGCGGCGAAATGTCGAGGCAGTCCTTCTTGGTTGATTGACGCGGCGACTTACAGATGCACCCGCATGAGCTATAATGATGGTATATGAAATACCCCGTTGCGGAGGGTGGAGACGCGCTTCTGACCGTCGAGAGCCTCGATGTCCGCGTATTGGTCGTAGAGGGCTCTGGACCGGACCGTGCCCATACCTGGTATGCTGCTAGGGCCGTTGTGAGAAAAAAAGTCTACATAAGGATACGATGAAGATGAATTCACGGGAGCGCCTGCTAACGACGATACAGTGCCAGGAGCCGGACCACGTGCCGTTGCTGTGTTGGTGTTTTGGCTTTGCTCCGCCACCGCATCTGCGTTTTGCGCTGCAAGGACGCGATGTGCCTTACTGGTACACCATGCGCCTGGAGCACATCCACACCTTGCCCGAGCCCTGGACCATGGAGCACGACTTGCAGCGCGTGCGCCGGTGGCTCAGCCTGGGGCTGGATGACGTCATCGAGGTGTCGCCTCCCTGGGGGATGGCGGCGGAGGTGCGTGTTCGCGACTGGGAAGAGCCTCGGGCGGCGATGGCGCCCTATCCCACATTGGTTCGAGAATACGAGACGCCTTCGGGCGTTTTGCGCCATGCCGTGTACAAGACGGGCGAAACCACAGGGCCGGGGTGGGTGGTGCAACCGGATCACGTGGCGCTGTTCGAGGACTTTAACATTCCACGCGGGGTCAAGCACGCCGTGGCGGGGCCGGAGGACCTGCCCAAGCTCCGCCACCTGTTGGGCAGGGCCAGTGAAGGCCAAGTGGCGGCGTACCGCGAGCGTATGTCGACGGTCAAGCGGTTTGCCGAGCTCGAGGGTGTGCTGGTTCAGGGGTGGAGCGCCTGGGGTATGGATGGTGTGATCTGGCTGATGGGGGTGGAGGGGGCCGTGATGGCGGCCATGACGGAGCCCGGATTCTTCCAGGAACTGGTCGATGCGATCTATGCCCTGGATCGGCAGCGCACCGAGCTCATGCTGGATGTGGGTGGCGTCGATATGGTGGTGCAGCGTGGCTGGTACAGCTCCATCGAGTTCTGGTCGCCCAAGCTGTTCCGACGGTTTGTCCTGCCACATGTCCGGGATATGGCAACGTTGGCGCACCAAGCCGGCGCTCGCTTTGCTTATACCATGACGATGGGCGTGCTGCCGCTGGCCGACCAACTGGTCGAGGCGGGCGTCGATCTGCTATACTATGTGGATTCTGTGCAGGACAAGGCGGATCTCGCGGAGGTCAAGCGCGCCATTGGGGGCAAGATGGCGGTCGCTGGTGGAATCAATAGCGGGGTCACTCTGGCAAGCGGCTCAACGGAGGAAATCCGCCAAGCGGTGTATACCGCGGTGCGCACCCTGGGACGTGGGGGCGGCTTTATCCTGGCCCCGGTGGACGCCCTCTTTCCCGATACGCCATGGTCCAGCGTGGAGGCCATGATTGAAGCGTGGCGCCAAGTGCGCGACGAGAGGGGTTAGCGCGAGTGCGGTGATACGGAAGGACAAGGTGGCGATTGTCACAGCGGGCCGGCGCGGCATCGGCGATGCCTTTGATGCGGCCCTCGCTCGATGCTAGAATGGTCCCATGATTATGGAGAGGGAGGCGCAGCTATGCCCAAGAGTCAAGCGGCAAATGCTCAGGGTGACTCGAGCGAGGAATCGTCGCGGCTAACGCGGCGCGCTCTGTTGCGCGCCATGACTTACGCACTGGCAGGGTTGGCCGTAACGCACTGTGCTCCCTCGTCTCGCAGCACCCCACAGCCTGCGGCGGGCCAGGGGGTTAGCCTGGTGTATCAGGATTGGCGCACGGACTGGTTCCCTCCGATGGCCCAAGAGGCGCTGGAGGAATTCCACGACAGCCATCCCGACATACGGGTCTTTTACACGCCGGACCCGGACAACCTGGAAGACAGGATGCTGGCGGATATGCAGGCTGGCACGGCTGCGGACGTGTTCCAGGGGTGTTGCACCCATTTCCCTATCTGGGCGCAGCAAGGATTTACCCTGAACCTGCAGCCTTTCGTGTCCAGAGACTTGGACAAACAGACGATCGACGACTGGGATGGTGCGCAGTATCGCTATTTCTTTACCTCGGATGGCCAGCAGTACGCCTTGCCCAAGTATCATGGAGCACTGGCCTTGTACTATAACAAAGACCTGCTGGACAGCATGGGCATTGAGCACCCCGACCGTAGTTGGGACTATAATACCTATCTCGAGACCATGCGAAAGGTGATCGTGGCCAGAGACAAAGAGGGACGCCAAGACCTGTGGGCCAGCATGCTGGACGTTTCCTGGGACCGGCTTCAAGTATGGACCAATGCCTGGGGGGGGCGCTTTGTAGACCAGCGCGATGCACGCCGTTGCCGCATGGCAGATCCCGAAGCCGTGGGCGCCCTGGAGTGGATTCGCGCTCGCATGTGGGATGACAAAGTGATGGCTACTCCCCTCAATGTGCTCAATCTCGGTACGCAGCAAGCTTTTGTACAAGGCAAGCTGGCGATGGTCGAGGATGGCTCCTGGGCGCTAAAGACGATACTTAGTGGTGCCCCTTTCCGGGTGGGAGTGACCATCCTGCCCGAAGGGCCGGTCCAGCGCGCCACGCTGGCCACTACGGACGGGTTTGGCATCTACAAACAGACCAAGTACAAAGATGCAGCGTGGGAACTGGTCAAATTTCTGATTAGCGAAACCTATGGAAGGGCCATGGCCCGCGCGCACCTGCTCCAGCCCGCGCGCGCCTCGCTAGTGGAGGAATGGATTGCCTTTGCGGGTGAGCAGTTCCCAGAAAAGGCCGCCGAAATGGATCTGCAAGCTTTTGCAGATGGACACACCAAGGGATACTCGGTGACGACGGAGATCTTTGCCAACATGGTCGACGCCCGGGAGATCGCCTATGATGCATGGGAGTCTATCCTGACCCTGGGCCAGGCCAAGACGGACATCATGGATCAGGTCTGCCGGGATATCGAGAAGACGCAGTACTGACGAGTGGCCGGGCCAAGGGGCTCGGACAGATGAGGCGCTACGAAAGATGCGAGGGATTGGGGCGGGCATCCCGTAGGCGCCTGCCCATAACGAGTGGAGGAACTTTGCGCAAGAGGATCGTCGCCTGGTCGTTCATCCCCACGGCCATCATCCTGGGCCTGGTGGCCTTGGTAACTTTGTACTCCTACCAGGAGGCCACCTCGAATATGGTCGCGGCGCGAGATCGGGAGCTGACGCGGCTGTCTGCGGGGCAGCTCATCACGGAGCTAGAGCAATACCCGGATCTACTCCTCACCCTTGCGAGAAATCCGGATCTCTTTGGTAGCGACGTAACGCTTCGCGAGGCCGCGCTGGAGAGCGCTAGGAACCAGCTGATCGTCTTTGATGCAGGGGTAGTCTTTCTGGATACGTTCGGCAAGGTTTCCATCACCTTGAATCGTCCCGAGATCGAGGGACAGGATTGGTCTAGCCGCCCCTATTACCGCACCATATTGCGGTCCAGCGCACCCGTCTTTTCCGATCTGTTACAGGATGGACCCGATGGCGCCCCAGTGATCGCCATTGCCGTGCCGGTAATTGGGCATAGAGGAGATCTCCAAGGGGTGTTGGTGGGGATGTTCCGCTTGGGAGCATCGGGGGTGAGCGCGCTATATGGCAGCATCGTCAAGGTACGCGTCGGCGAGAGGGTATATATCGTCGATGGCGATGGCCGCATCATCTATCACTGGGACGCAGCACAGATAGGCTTGGATGCCTCCCTCAAGGAAGCAGTGCAGATGGTGCTTGCCGGTCGAGTGGGCGACGTGTCCACACGCGACGAAGCGGGCCGCGACATGATTGCCAGCTATGCGCCAATTCCAGGCACACGATGGGGCCTGATTGTGGAAGAGAGCCGTGCTTCGCTGATGGGACCTACGTTAAGATACCAGCGTTTTCTCTTTTTACTTCTTCTTCTGGGCTTGTCGATACCGGCTGTGGTAGTAGCAGTTGGCGTACGGCGGGTCACCAAGCCCATCCTTGAGCTGGCCAATGTGGCCCAGCGTGTAGCAGGGGGGGAGTTCGGCCAGACCATCGCGATGGACGAGAGCGCTGGCGACGAATTGGCATACCTGGCCCGGCAGTTCAACACCATGTCTGTGCAACTGCAGGAATCGTATGCTACCCTGGAGAGACGTGTCAGCGATCGCACGCGAGATTTGGCGACCCTCAATGCGATCGTCGCCGTAGTCAGTGGCTCGCTGGACCTGGAGGAGATTCTGGAGGCGGCGCTGGGCAAGACGATGCAGTCGTTGGATATGGATGTTGGAGCGGCGTGCCGGCTTGGTGAGTCGGGCGAGATGCTGAGACTGGTGGTTCACGAGGGCCTCTCTCCCGCGTTGGAAGCCTATATGAAGTGCTTTCCTGCGGCGGTCAGTATCGTCGAATCGGCGATGAAAAGCGGGCGACCTGTCGCCGGGCAGATTGGTGAGTACCAGGATGCCGAGTACAGGGGCTTGTTGCAGGACGCGGGGCTGCAGACTGCGATCGGAGTGCCATTGATGGCCAAGGGCAGGATGTTGGGTACTATGCACCTGGCGATGCGCAGGCAACGAAAGATGACGGCGGAGGAGATGTCCCTGCTAGCGGCCATCGGCCAACAAGTGGGTGTGGCCATGGAGAACGCGCGGCTGTACGAGCAAGCGGAGCAAGTGGCTGCTTCGGCCGAGCGAAGCCGGCTGGCGCGGGAGCTGCACGATGCTGTGACGCAAACGCTTTTCTCGGCGAGTCTCATTGCCGAGGTGCTGCCCAAGCTATGGCAGCGAGACCAAGAGGAAGGCTTGAGGCGTGTGGAGGAGCTGAGACAGCTCACGCGCGGCGCTCTGGCGGAGATGCGCGCCCTCTTGTTGGAACTGCGTCCTTCTACCCTCATGGAGGCTGAGCTCGGCGAGTTGCTCAAGCAATTGGCGGAGGCCTTTACAGGGCGGGCGCGCATCCCCGTTACCACCACCATCGAAAGCGCGTGCTCGATGCCTGCCGAGGTCAAGGTGGCGTTCTATCGCATCGCCCAAGAGAGCTTGAACAATGTGGCCAAGCATGCGAATGCCAGCCAGGTTTTTCTCCGTCTACGCTGCTCGGTTGAAGAGCGCAAGGTGGAGTTGCTCGTAGACGATGACGGCCGTGGTTTTGACACGACGGCTGTGCCCGCCGCTCACCTGGGATTGGGGATCATGGCTGAGCGAGCGGCGAGCATCGGAGCCCAACTGGTTGTGGAAAGTGAGCCGGGCGAGGGTACCCAGGTGCGCGTGGTGTGGCATAGCACAGAGCCGCCACAGAGTACGCAGAATAGGAATTAGTGAAGGGCGCTGGCCCCGGTAACCCAGGGGCCAGCGCTTGTCTGCATCTAGGCCGGCGAGGCCACGCAGGCGCCCGTTGGCTCTGGACCCAAAGGCCGAATCGGCTCACGTTGAGCGGGCTGATACTGCACGTCCATCTCGGGCGTAGGCACTACCGTGTGGCCCAGGTAACGAGAATCCATGGCTGCTGCCAGCATGCCTGTAGTGTAGAGGGTACGCTCGACTGGATACACCGGTGTACCGGTGACGAACATCTCCTCCATATTCAGCGAAAGATAGCTAAAGTGGGCGTAGGGCCAACCGGGCTGAAGGAAGAACTCGGTCGCCTGTACCTGGCCTTCGCTGAGTGCCGCATAGCCCCAGGATGTGGTATACCCGTTGAGGATCAGCACGACCGCATCGAGGCCGTCGCGGTAACGGATGATAAAGGCGATCGGCTCGGGGGCCAGTTCGGCGACGCGATCCCAAGGCCCAGCGGGCTTGCGGATGGCTTCCCCGGCTGTCCGGGCGAGCTGCCCCATCTGGGGATTGTCCTGCAGCCAGCGCCACACGGTGGGGCCTTCGAGGCAGCGCACGGCGGCCACTCCCGTCTCGCCCCCTTGTCGCCGCTCCACCATGCACTGCAAGGTCTCCAGGGCGTGAAAGCCGTAGGATTCGATAGGGCCATAGGAAACCACCGCGGCGGCCTGCAGGGGGGTGCCGATGGGGTGCTCGAGAAAGGGGCGCCGCCAACAGGTTACGAGGGACGAGCCTGCCATGAAGGGCAACCCTAGCTCCTTGGCGCGACGGTACATCCAGAGCGCATCTCGCCAGTTGTAGGACAGGTGCTTGTCGCTGAATACCGGGAGCCGGGCGCCCGCGCTAGCCAGCGTCCCGGAGACCTGCTCGAAGAGGTGCTGGCGCGGGTAGAGAACCTGCCCCTTTTCGTTAGTGGCGTACTCGCCATGCTCCCCGATGATCAGTACGCCATCCACGGCCAGTTTGTCCCCGCCTAAGGTCAGAGCGCGCAGGATGCTGGGGTAGATAGGGACATTGTGGTCCCGGGCCATCTGCACCCCGATGTCTCGGGCGTTGACCTGATCCAAGTACATGGATGCGATCTCGATACGCGGGGTGTGCATCCCGTCGTCGGCGGGGATGCCGGTTAGGAACTTGGTCACGACCACATCGGCGTGCGAGTGGCTAAAATACTCGGTGACGATGGCGGCGACCTTTTTCTTACTCATCTGCTTTCTCTCCTAGTGTCAGGTGTTGGGCGTGTCTCGCAATGCGCGTAGCGCAGGGTAGAGGCGCTGGTAGGCAGCGAACCGGTCGGTATAGTAGGCGGCGTTGGCCGGGTCGGGCTCCAGCACGGGGCCGGTCTTGACCCAGCGATCCACGATCTCCTGAAGCCCCCCGCCACTGTGGGCTGCAAAGGCCAGCATGGCGTCGGCCAAACACCCGGCCTCGGTGACCAGGACCGTGGTGATCGGCTTGCCCAAGACATCGGCTTTGAGCTGGTTCCAGATGGGGCTCCTGGCCCCGCCGCCGATGGCCCGTAACTCATCGATGGGGATACCTGAGCGCTCCATGATATCCAGGTTCAGGCGCATCTCGAAGGATAGCCCCTCCAAGAGGGCGCGCAGCACCTCGCCCCGATGCGTGGTCACGCGCAGTCCGAGGATTGCGCCGCTGGCCTCGGTGTCAAAGTAGGGCGTGCCCGTAGGGTTAAAGTGGGGCAGGGCCAGCAGGCTCGATGGCTGCGCAGGCACCTGGCGCAGCAAGAGCTCGTAAGCGCTGACGCCGCTGTGGGCTGCCTGGCCTACTTCGACCTGGCCCCACTCGTCGCGGAACCACTTGAGCAAGTTGCCGCCCGTGAGGTTGAAAGCCACGGTGGTATACATGCCGGGCATGGCGTGGTCGTAGGTACACAGGTTACTGCGATAGAGCTCGTCGC
>CAYQDH010000108.1:0-13124 GCA_964416075.1 uncultured Anaerolineales bacterium
CCACCAATACTGGCGAGATCGAGTACGAGGCTGGGCCGGTGAAGACGGGTTCGGTGCGGCTGCGCTCGGACGTGGGCAGCATCAGGCTTAGGCTGGCCAAGGATGCGGCATGCGAGGTTCGCGCCGCTAGCGATGTCGCGGGGGAAGTAACGCTGGACGACGATACGCCGCTCCAGGTACTGGAGCAAGGCTCGGGGTTCTTACATGCCAAGCTCAATGATGGCGGGGCGGATATTCGGGCGATGACGCACACGGGCGAGATTCACGTGGAGGTGCGCGAGTAGGAACGGCGTCGAAAGTGCCGGGCTGGGTTGAGCAGCGTGTGCAGGGGGACTGGCCCTGCACACGCTTTTTGCTGTTCCAGAGGCAACACAGGAAAAAGAGCGGGCCTGGAGCCCCGCGGTCCGTCGGAGATCAGCCGCCGAGCTCGAGGCAACGCTGGCGATAGTAGAGATAGTCCTGGTATGGAACCTCGGCGGGGACGCCATGGTCGCACGTAGGGATGTAACCGCCGCGGGCTCGCATCGCGGGGAGGATGTATTCCAGGTGCCGGTCGATGGCCTGGCGGCCCTGGGCCAGCACGCGCTTGTCTATGCCGCCAAAGATGGCCAGGGCGGGGTATTGCCGGCCGATCTCCACCACATCGTTGCCCGCGGCCACCTCGAAGGGGCTCATCACGTCCATGCCGATCGATTCGCGGTAGATGGGGATGACCGGCACGGCATAGCCGTCGGTGTCGATCTGCACATAGAGGTGGCGCTGCTTATCGATCTGTCGAGCCTTGATGTTGCCGACCAACTGCTGGTAGTAGGGCAAGATGAACTCGCGCATCATGTCGGGCGAGATGAGCGGCCCGCCTTTGTAGCAGATATCCTCGCCAAAGTAGACTTCGTCCAGCGTAACATGGCGCTGATGCAGGGTGGTGATGTGGTCGGCGAGGCGGAGCCAGGCCTGCATGCAGGCGTGGATCACCTCGGGCATGTCATAGAAGGCGTAGAGCAGGTTGCCGGGACCGATGAGGCTTCGCAAGTACATGTAGCCTCCGATGATGTTCTGCCCGATCATAAGGCCGCGCGCCGCCTTGTTGCGGGCGTCGGCCATGCGCTGCTCGAGATCGACATAGCGCGCCGCGGTGGTGGGGTCCATGCGCCACTCCACGTCCTCTTGCCAGGTGCGCATGTCCTTCACCGGATGGTCGAGGTATTCGGGCATAAAGCCATTGCGGCGGCCCTTGAAATAGAGCACATGGCGCCCGGCATAGTCCTGCTCCAGCTCATAGTCGCCGCGCTCCTCGAGCACTACCACGTCAAAGGCAGGGCTGAAGGCCGCCTCGCACCAGCCGATCTGGCCGAGGTAGTGGTTACCCGGCGGATCGTAGTGGAACATCTCGGCCAGAGGCACGTCCTGGGGCATGCCCTGCTCTCGCCACTCGTCGAGGCAATAATAACCGAACTCGCGGCGGAAGAGGGGGATGCCGGGGACGCAGGCGTAGGTATCGCGTAAGAGAAGCGCCGAAGGGTCCATGGCCTCGCGAGGAACCATGGAATGGATGCCATCCGGTTTTGTGTCCAATCGTCAAGCCTCCTCATTAGTGCAAGGAGCGCGATTTTGTAGAATCGCGCTACAGGATCGGTTCACCAGTTGGTGTGAGAGCCATCGCGGCGGTGCAAGTGTGGCATCTCGCTGAAGGCAAAGGTCTTGGTTTTTGCCAGGGCCTCGTTGAACTCGACGCCCAGGCCCGGCGCATCGGGCACGACAAAGCGCGATCCCTCCAGAACGGGCTGGACGGGGAAGAGATCCGTATCGTAGAAGCCGGCTTTCTCTGTGGGCGAGACCCGCACTTCGAGCCAGGAAAAGTTGGGCACCGCAGCCGCCAGGTGCACCGTGGCCGCGGTGCAGATGGGACCCAGCGGGTTGTGGGGCATGAGGTCGATATAGTGCGCTTCGCACCAGCCGGCCACCTTCATCGCCTCAGTGAGACCACCCACGTTGCACACGTCGATGCGGGCAAAGTTGGTGAGCCCGCGCTCGATGTAGGGCAGGAACTGCCATTTGCTGGAGAACTCTTCGCCGATGGCCATGGGCACACCGGTCATCTGGCGCAGTGCGGCATAGGCCTCAGGGCACTCGTCGCGGATGGGCTCCTCCAGAAAGTCGAGCGTGCCCGAGGGCATGCGCTGACAGAAAGAGGCCGCTTCGGCCACTGAGAGGCGATGGTGATAGTCGATGCCCAGTACGGGATCGAGGCCGAACTCCTCACGCACGCGGGTTAGCCAATGGGCGGTGATGCCGATCGATTCCCGCGGCTCAAAGAGGCTGCGGTCCTCATAGGGTGGGTGACCGATCCCGGTGCGAATGACATTCCAGCCATTATCCAGCAGCAGGCGCACAGCATCGAGCAACTGCGGACCGATGCCCACCGCCGCGGTGGCAAAGCATGGCACATAGTCGCGCTGCTTGCCGCCCAAAAGCTGGTACACCGGCACGCCCAGAGCCTTGCCCACGATGTCATAGAGAGCGATGTCGATAGCCGCTATGGCCGCCGTGAGCACGCGCCCACCCTCGAAATACTGGCTGCGGTACATCTCTTGCCACAGCGCGCCGATGCGCATGGGATCCCGGCCGATGAGCCACTCGCGATAGTGCTTGACGGCGCCGTCGACGGCCAGCTCGCGGCTGGAGAGACCCGACTCGCCCCAGCCATAGATCCCCTCGTCGGTCTCGACCTTGATGACCATTTGGTTGCGGCTGCCCACCCAGACGGGGTAGGTGACGATATTGGTAATCTTCACAGTGAGCTCCTCGTTAGTTTTCAGTGAACGGTATACGGTAAATAGTAGATAGTGAGCAATAGACAGTGAATGGTATTCGGTAAACGGCAGGTAGTGAGCAATAGACAGTGAACGGTATGCGGTAAACGGTAGGTAGTGAGCAATAGACAGTACACAGTGCACAGAAAAAGCGTCGAGTCAACTGTTCACTGTTCACTTTTTGCTGTTCACTGTCTCCTGTTCACTGTCTTCTGTCTACTGCTCAGCACATGCGCGGCAGGTCAACCCAGGTTAGCCTGGAAGAACGGGATGGAGCGGTTGCCGCCCCAGCCGTGCTCGCCGGGGAAGAGGTCCAGCTCTAGGCGCTCAGCAACGCCAGCGGCGCGATAGATCGCCTCGACCTGGTGGAAGCAGGCCAAGGCGGTATCGACAAAGAAACAGGTGTCGTAAGCGCCGATGTCCACCAGCAGGGGACGCGGGGCAATGAGCCCCTGGGCATCAGGGAGGTCAACCAGCTTGAAAAGGCCGGGGGCCACCTGCATGCCACAGTAGTTCAGATCGCGAAAGCCAAAGACAGACCACAGATCGCTATAGCAGATAATCTCCGCGGCCTTGAAGCGCTCGTCGCACAGGGTGCTCCACAAGGTCATGGTGCCCCCGCCGCTCAAGCCCATCACGCCGAGACGATCGGGATCGACAAAGGGCAGGGTGCACGCGAAATCTGTGGCCGCCATGCCGTGAGAAACATTGATGGAGATGGATGTCTGCCCCAGCATAGTAGCGTTGAGATAGTAGAGGTTGCACCAGTCGCGCGTGCCGTTCTGGGTGCGAAAGTGAGGTTTGCGGCTGTCGTTGCGCTCGCCGCAGCCGATCCAGTCGATTGCATAGGTGACGAACCCCGCCTGGGCCATCTGGTGGCCATAGTTGTAGTTATGCTGGGCGATAGCAGCTCGGAGCTCGGGGCTGGAATCGTTGCCCATGACTGGGTCTTTGCCAAAGAGACCGTGGCCATGCCAGCAGAGGAGCGTGGGGCGCCTTTCGCCCGGCTTCACGTCGAGGGGGATATTCACCAGGCAGGTGGCCGAGAGGTGCGGCTGGACGTCGATGATCCAGCGCTGCTTGCGCAGGCCGTCGTGCTCCCATTCTGCGAGGAGCTGTGGCTTAAGGGGCACGCGTGGCGGGTGATCCCCCAAGGTAGCCAGCACGCGCGGGAGGGCCTCGGCCTTCCAGGCCGAAAAATCCTGTTGAGGGTTGGCTGCAAAGTGATAGAGGGGCACGTGCTCCATAGCCGTTTTCTCGAACATCTGGTGCGGGCTAAGGTTTCGGATGGTCATACGCGCTCGCTCCTTTCACAGTTTATGTTGCAGCCGTCGCAGCAAGCTCGTGAGATCACGGGAAGAGCAACACTTTGCACGAGCCCTCGGCGGCGTGAGCGGTCTCCAGGGCGGCAGCGAATTCGGCCAAGGGATAGCGATGGCTGATCAGGTCGGCCACATTCACCTTGCCACTGGCGATGGCGTCGATGGCCAACGGATAGGAGTAGGGCCCCAGGTGCGCGCCGTGGATGTTTAGCTCTTTCTGGTCGCCGATGATCGACCAGTCGACGGCGCTGGGGGCAGCCATGACGCTGAACTCGACAAAAGTGCCCAACTTGCGGATCATCTGCAGACCCTGATTCACCGCCGCGGGATGACCGGTGGCCTCGATGTAGACATCGCAGCCATAGCCACCGGTCAGATCCATCACCCGGGCCACCGCGTCCTCTTGCGTCACATCGATGGCCAAGTCGGCCCCCAGGGTCCGGGCTTTGGCCACGCGATCGGGCCTGGCATCGAGGGCGATGAGGTGACCGGGTGAGCGCAACTTGGCAACCTGGAGCATACACAACCCAATAGGCCCCATGCCCGCGATGACCACCACATCCCCGAGGGCGATCTCGCCGCGCTCTACGGCGTGGATGGCGCAGGCCAGGGGCTCGATGAGAGCGGCCTGGTCGGCCGGAACACTGGAAGGCACCTTGTAGTTAAGGGCCCCGGCAGGGAATCTCATGTACTCAGCCCAACTACCTTCTGCAATGCCCTGCTTGAAGCCATAGATATTGTGCACCTGGCACATCCAGTATTGGCCACGACGGCAGTAGCGACACTCGCCGCAAGGGATGATCTGTTCCGAGATCACCTGGTCGCCCAGAGAGAAACCGTTTCGCTCGGCTGCGCCAGGCCCCAGCTCCACCACCTCTCCCACGAACTCGTGGCCGGGAATGACGGGGGCTACGATATAGGGGGCAAACTGATCGTTGCCCCAGATGCGTGGGGCGCCCACAGAGGTTTTGACATCGCTGGCGCAGACACCTGTAGCGGTGACACGAACGAGCACCTCGCCCGGGCCCACGTGTGGCACAGGTACGCGCTCCAGGCGATAGTCATGGGGCGCATAGCAGACGACAGCCTGCATGGTATTCGGCTTGAGCATAGAATCCCCTTTCTTTGCGATATCGGGGCTATTGTAGTCATCTCGGGTGCGAGATGCCAATCAGCGAGAGCAGCGCCATACGCTCACGACGGTTGGGAAACGCTCGTACGGCATCAGAGCCCTAATGCAGGCTTGCGCGACGTTGATCTCGGGTTGTGATGATGCAGGCGAAAGGGGATACACGGAGAGACGTGGGGACCGTTGGCGTTGAAATAGGAGGGGGTCGTGACACCCCCTCCTATTCGTGTGCGCGATCTAGTGCTCGAAGGCGTGTACGATGATCGGGAGCCAGATGATCTTTCCATCGGGCTTTTCCGTCGGCGTCGCCGTAGCGGTCGCCGTGGGGGTCTCCGTTGGCGGCTTGGGCGTAGGGCTAGGCACCGTCGGCGAGGGGGTGGCGGTCGGTGGGGCGCAACGCATGATAGTCGTGCCCTCCTCTGCGTTCTCGATGACAACCATGCCCTCCTCCTCCCCGAGATCGACCAACACGGCTACGACATCGGTGATGATGGTCCCTGCGGCGAGATTGGTATAGGGACGAATGACCAGGTCGCGGCTTACCACTTGGTCCGCCTCGACCGGATCCAAAGTCCACGTAACCGTGTCGACCCCGTCAAAAACCCCACCCTCGCTGCTCTCTTTGAACTCTGTGTTAGCAGGGATGGTGTCGGACAGGACAAGGCCGTACAGGGCCACCCCGCTGGTGTTTGTAAAGGTCAGGGTGTATCTGAGGAGCCATCCTGCACAAGTGGGATCTTGCCAGTCGTACGGGTCGGCGAGGTCAACGGCCCAGGAATCGATGGGGTCTATGGCGAGCGCCGGTGGGGCAACCTGGGGAGCAGACATACCCCTGACTGATGGCGCCGCCGGAGGCGCAGAAGCACCCACCGAGGCCATGCCCATGGCAGCGACGACCAACGCTGTGACAATGAGCATACTAAGGAAACGTTTTGCCGATGTGGTCATGATCCAATTCTCCTTTGCTGAATGCGAAATGGGAGCGAATAACTTGCTCCCGCAGGCAACTGCCCAACTCGACGCGTCACGAGGCCAACTCCCCCACGGTCAGCACCGACACTCCATAGAGAGGCCATCGCTAACGTTGTGACGTAATGGAGGCAGTTTGGTAACGGCCAATCCGAGGCATTATACAAGTTCGCGCATACTAATTCAAGGGTTTGCGTCGGATCAACGTAGAGCTATAGTGAAACAGTGGACAAGCACGTATCTACGTGCAGCGGATGATAGCACCAATTCGATATCGTTCCAACTGATAGGGGTGATAGTTCTATGAATGACATTCACGGTATTCGACGGGTTCTCTGGGTCACCATGGGGCTGAACATCATCGCCACCGTGGCCAAGCTCGTGGTCGGCTATCTGACAGGCTCCTTGAGCCTGATCGCCGACGGGGTCGATTCCGTGTTCGACGCCGCCTCCAACGTCATCGGGCTGGTGGGAATCCGAGTGGCCTCGCGCCCAGCGGATGCAAATCACCCGTATGGTCATCGCAAGGCCGAGACCATGACGGCCCTGATCATCGCCATGCTCCTATTCATCACCACATGGGAATTGATCACCAGCGCTGTAGCGCGGTTGCGCAATCCTTCCCAGATCAGTGCCGAGGCCAACCTTTGGAGTTTCGGCGCCCTGTTGCTGAGCATCGTGGTGCACGCTACGGTGGTGTGGTACGAGATACGTGCAGGACGGCGCCTGCGCAGTGACGTGTTGGTGGCCGACGCGATGCACACACGAGCCGATATCCTGATATCGGTGGCTGTTGGGGTGGGGCTGATC
Source organism: uncultured Anaerolineales bacterium (assembly GCA_964416075.1). Classification (GTDB taxonomy): domain Bacteria; phylum Chloroflexota; class Anaerolineae; order UBA1429; family UBA1429; genus CAYQDH01. The sequence continues at coordinate 7,041 of CAYQDH010000108.1, forward strand.
TTTGTGCGGCTGGGTTACCCCTTGGCAGATCCCATCCTGGCATTGTTGGTGGCGGTGTTCATCGCCAAGATCGGCATCGACATCCTGCGACAGACGATTCCCACGTTGATGGACCAAAATGTGGTGCCCGTGGCAGAGGCTGAAGAGATCATCAAGGGTGTGCCAGGGGTCATCTCCTCACACCACGTACGCAGCCGCGGCCATGAGGCGGCCATGTATGCGGACTTGCACATCCAGGTGGATCCAGACATGAGCACCGAGCAAGCCCACGCCATCGCTCACGAGGTGCAGCGCCGACTGCGCGAGCACGAGCCGAACATCCAGGATGTGACGATCCACGTGGAGCCAGCGCGGCAGCCAGGAACGGAGCAGGCCGACGAGGAGGAGATTACGACCCACCTGCGCCGATTGGCAGATGGACTGGGATTGGGCGTGCATGATATCTGGGCAAACGAGGTGGATGGCCAGTATGCGGTGGATGTGCACCTGGAGGCCGATAGCAGCCTATCACTGAGACAGGCGCACGAGCTGGCTTCCACGTTCGAGCAGCGGGCGCACGAGCGCGTTCCAGACCTGTTGCGGGTGACCACGCACATCGAGCCCAAGGGGCAGGTGGTGCAGGCGCGGCAGATGGAGCGGGAGCGTGAGCAGATCGTCAAACAGGTGGAAATGATCCTGGCCAAATTCGAAGGGATCAGCAGCTGCCACCACATCGAGGCCTATCCGAGCGCGGACGGATGGACGGTGTCCATGCACTGTCGCGTACCAGGGGATCTTTGCGTGGCCGAAGCGCACCGCATCAGCGGTGAGGTGGAGGATAGGTTGCGGGCCGGTGTGCCGGCGTTGGACCGCATTGTCGTGCACACGGAGCCGGAGGAAAAGGGATAGAACCACCCCATGCCGAGGCATGGGGCAACGACCGCAAAGGCCACCTGCGTGGCCTCGAAACGCCATCCCCCCGCGCCGACGCGCCGGGCTATGACCGCAAAGGCCACCTGCGTGGCCTCAAAACGTGGGATGGAGCCACGAAGCTAGAGGGCACTGGCCGGAAGTTCCAGCGGCGCGGGTTTTTCGGCGTCGCGGCGCAGGCTCAGCGCCCCCGATGGACAGGCTGCCACGCAGGCTCCGCAGCCCACGCACAGCTCCCTGTTCACTTTGGGTATGCCATCCTGGTCCGCTGCATTGACCTCAGGGAACTTTTGACCCAGGACAATGGCCCCAAAGGCGCAGGTTCTGGCACAGGCACCGCAGTGACGGCAGGCGGTGGGGTCCACCTGGCAGAGATAGCCGGAAGAGATGATCATCGGCGTGCCATGCCGGGTAGCTGAAACGGCGCCGCAGCAGCAAGAACAGCAGTTGCAGATGGCGTAGAAGCGATCGAGCATGGCCTCCTTGAAAAAAGCATAGTGGCCGTGGCCGCGGAGCGCCTCCTCCTCCAGAATATGTATGGCCTCCTCTGAAGTGATGGCTCGCGCCTTGTCGGGATGGTGCTCCACGATAAAACTAGCAAATGGCTCCCCCACGATCAAGCAGACATCCAACGGCAAGCAGGGGTTCAGGCGCGAGGATCGACAGGGGCAATCGAGCACGGCGATATGCTGGGGATGCTGCAACACGAGCTGGCGCGCGTTCTCGTAAGGGATGGCCTCTTGCGGGACGGCCATCTGCACATCTTCGCGAACGCTCACGAGGCGCCTAGCGGTCTGCAAGGGAACCGCCTTGCCGTGGTATTCGGCTGCCCAGCGCATGGGGAATAGGGCGCGCACCAGAAAGGGGGCAAAGATGGCACGCAGCCAGAGAAGCCCCCTCCGCTCGCCAACAGCCGAGCCGATGTAGCCATAGGGCCAGCGACTGTAGGCGTAGCCGTGCAGGAAATGGAAAAGGCTGCGGCCGTTCTGGCGCGAGTCGCGCCACAGGCGGCGGGTGGACTCCTTGGGCCTGAGCGAGCCTTCGGCCAGGAGCAGGACAGCCACGGCGCCCAAGACGCCCAAGCACAAGAACCTCACGAACCGAGAGTAACGCATTTGAGTCATCGTACCTCCATAGGATGCGCCATTGGGGTTATTGTACTTGGTCATCGATTTGGCGACAATAGGCCTAATAAATTCGCCCCAGAACTGGTGCTGAGGCTTCACACGGGGGCGAAAGTGAGTAGAATGGGGCTTGCGAGGACGCGGCAGGCTGTGGCCCGCGTCATATCTGGCTTATGGGAGGCTATAGCGGGATGAAGATCACGAGCATCAAGTGCTATGTGTTGCCGCATGTGGTGGGCAAGCCGCGGTTCCATTGGCGCAAGGGACTGCCGGGGGAAGGCGACGGCACGGCGCCAGGCGAGACGACCTATTCGTCGCTGCTAAAGGTGGAGACGGATGAAGGGATCATCGGGCACGCCGGCGGCAGCGGGCCCCGTTTCCTGGACGTAGTGCGGCGCCGGTTCCGCCAGTTCCTCGGCGAGAACCCTCTGAATACCGAAGACCTATGGTGGAAGATCTGGGAACTGGACCGCCTGGAAGAGTTCCAAGTGCACGACCTGGGTATCCTGGATATCGCCTGCTGGGATATCAAGTCGCAGGCGGCCAAGATGCCCTTGTACCAGCTACTGGGGGGCAACGACCCCCAGGTGCCCGCCTATGCGTCCACGGTCACCTGGGACACGATGTACGAGTACGAGCGATATATCAAGGAATGTGCCGAGGAGGGCTTTTTCGCCTTCAAGCTGCATGCCACCGGGGATGCCCGGTGGGATGCCGAGTTGTCGCTCAACCTGCGCAAGTGGGTAGGCGATGACGCCGACCTGATGTTCGATGGCTCAGCAGGATGGGATTATGTCACCTCGTTGTGGTTCGGCCGCGTGCTGGAGGAGGCCAACTTTTTGTGGTACGAGGAGCCCATGCGCGAGTTCGACCTGCCCAGCTACGCCCAGCTATGTGCCGACCTGGATATCCCCGTGTTGGGGGCGGAGACGCCGGATGGCTGCCATTGGAACGGGGCGACGTGGATCCAAATGCGCGCCCTGGACATGATCCGCACCAGCGCTGGGTTCAAAGGAGGCATCACGGGAGCCATGAAGGTGGCGCATATGGCCGAGTCGTTCGGCATGCGCGCCCAGGTGCACGGCGGCGGTTGGGCCAACGCCCAGATCTGCGCAGCGATCCCCAATAACGATTATTACGAGGAACTGGTCATCAATAGCGAGCAGATCAAGCAACTCAAAAACCAGGGCCCCTTGAGCATCGTGGATGGCTACTTGACCGTGCCTGACGAGCCGGGAATCGGGCCCCAGCCCGATTGGGCCGAGGTCGAGCGGCGAGCCGTGCAAAAGATCGAACTCTAGTTCCTAAAAGGATATAAACTAATGCAAATCACAGATATCAAATGCTACGTGTTGAAGCATCCGGTGCATCCTCCGGCCTTTCACTGGCGACAGGGCCTGAATATGGGCGTCTATGCTGCCGACGAGACCAGCTATTCCGGGCTGCTCAAGGTAGAGACGGATGCGGGGATCGTGGGACACGTGGGAGGCGGCAACGGCTACCACCTCGCGGAGCTCACACGCCGCCTGATACGGCCCGAGTTCGTGGGGCGCAATCCCCTGCTCACAGAGCAGATCTGGCATCGCTCCTGGGAGCTGCACCGCCTGGGGATGCGCGAGATGACCCTCATGGATGTGGCTTGCTGGGATATCAAATCGCAGGCGGCCAAGATGCCGCTGTACCAACTCCTGGGCGGGAATAACCCCAAGGTGGCGGCCTACGCCTCCACGGTCACCTGGGATACCATGGACGAGTACGAGCGGCATATCAAAGAGTGCATGGCCGAGGGCTTTTTCGCCTTCAAGCTGCATGCGACGGGCGACCCCAAGTGGGACGCCAAGCTATCGTTGAATCTGCGCAAATGGGTGGGCGATGGGCCGGACCTGATGTTCGATGCCTCTGGCGGCTGGGATTATGTCACGTCTCTATGGTTCGGGCACGTACTGGAGGAAGCGGATTTCCTGTGGTACGAGGAGCCGATGAGGGAGTACGACTTGCCCAGCTATGCCGAATTGTGCGCCGCGCTGGATATCCCCGTCTTGGGCGCCGAGACCTCTGAAGGGGCCCACTGGAACGTGGCCTCGTGGATTCAGCAGCGCGCGCTGGACATGGTGCGCGTCTCCCCCGCCAAGGGCGGCTACACCGGCGCGATCAAGATCGCGCACACGGCCGAGTCGTTCGGTATGCGCGCCCAATTGCACGGCTGCGACCCGCACCTGGCCGCGGCGATCCGCAACAACGACTATACCGAGATCCTGGTGATCGACACGGAGCAGATCAAGGGGCTAAAGACACGAGACGAAATCCGCGTGGTGGATGGTTATGTCACCACATCGGACGAGCCGGGCGTGGGGCCACAGCCGGATTGGGACAAGATCGAGGCCGAGGCAGTGGCGGTGGCGTAATAGACGAACGCCTACGCCCCGTTCATGGTGGCACCGCCAGGCGCGTTCCTCTGCCCTGGCGGGCCTGACCACGAACGCCTTTGGTGGATGGGAGGGAGACGTATGGACGAGGGAAAACATAGGCGGCGGTACACGGCGAGCGTGGTGGGCGGGGGCTCGGGAGGCAGGCTGAGCTTAGCTGGATTGGCCGCGTCGTCGCGCTTTAAGCTGGTGGCCGCCACCGATCTGCGCGCCGACGTGCGGGCAGAGCTGGCGGAGCGCTACCCGGGTATCCGCCTCTTTGCCACGCATGAGGAGATGTTTGCCGCATCGCCAACCGATGTTATCTGCGTATCCACCTGGCCCCCTTCGCACCGCGAGATCGTCCTGGATGCCCTGCGGCTGGCGCCGCAGGGCATCTTGTGCGAAAAGCCGTTGGGTGATACGGCTGCGGCGGGGGCGGAAATCCTCCGAGCGATCAAGGCGGCTGGGCTACCAGTCGTGGTGCCGCATGGGTTGATGCAGAACCGCCACGCACAAGAGATCATCGCGCGCGTGCGCGGCGGCGAGATCGGCGAGCTGGACCTGGTGGAGATCGAGTGCCATCGCTGGGACATCATCAACGCGGGTATCCACTGGCTCAACTTTTTCGTCAACCTGGTCCCCGATGACCCCATGGACTGGGTAATGGCCATCGCCGAGGCTTCGACCAAGACCTACCGGGATGGCATGGAGGTGGAGACCAACGCCATCACCTACGTGCAGACGAAAAAGGGTGTGCGCGCGGTGATGCATACCGGGGACGACGTGCTGATTCGCCGCCCGGGCAAAGGGTTTGTCTTTCGCCTGGTGGGCACTCGCGGGCTGATCGAGTTCTATGCATGGGAGAGCTGCTACCGGCTTCTCAACGCGGCACACCCGGAGGGGTGGCTGTACGAGGTGCCGCGGTATGCGGAAAGCGCCCACCAACGCTACCTGGAATCGCTCGCGGAGCAGATCGACACGGGGCGGAGGGACTATGCCATCCCCGAGAGCTCGCTGGTCGCTTTGGAGCTCTGCGAGGGGGCCTATCTCTCCAGCGCGCACCGCTGCAAGGTGACACTGCCGCTGGCCGAGTTCGTCGTTCCAACGGAGCCCGACTGGCGCCCCGGCAAGCCTTATCGTGGTCAAGGCGGACGCGACGGGCGCAAACTGTAAAGGGAGCTAGAACATGAAGCAAATCCAGTATGCCATTGTGGGCGGAGGGTGGCGCGCCGAGTTCTATCTGCGCATCGCCCGCGCCCTACCGGAGCAATTCGTCGTCCAGGGGATGGTGGTACGCGACGCGGCCAAGGGCGGGGCCATCGAGCGGGCCTGGGGCGTGCCCACCTACCGCACTTTGGACGACCTGCTCGTGGCGCACAAGCCGTTGTTCGTGGTCACCAGCGTGGCATGGGAGGCCAACCCCCCACTGTTGCGGGACCTGGCGTCGCGAGGGCTACCGGCCCTCAGCGAGACGCCGCCGGCGCCCGATGTCGAGCGGATGGCGCAGCTCTGCGCGTTGGTGAAACAGGGGGCGCGCATCCAGGTGGCGGAGCAGTACATCTACCAGCCACACCATGCGGCGCGGCCGACGTTCGCCAGAAGTGGCCTATTGGGCATCGTCTCGCAGGCGCAGGTCTCGGCGG
>CAYQDH010000109.1:0-5112 GCA_964416075.1 uncultured Anaerolineales bacterium
TATTATGTAAAATTATCATAATTCATTCAAAGGAGAAAATATCATGGATTTCGGTAGCAGCTTTTCCTACGTCTTCAAAGATCCCGACTGGTTCAAGAAAATTGCCATCATGGGTCTTATCACCCTCATCCCCATCCTCGGGCAGCTTGTCCTTCTTGGCTGGATGGCTGAAATCATCCGCCGGGTTGCCCGCGGCAATCTGCAGCCCCTGCTGCCCGACCTGGACTTCGGCACCCAGTTGAGGGACGGCTTCAAGTTCTTCGTGGTCAGCCTGGTATATTCCATTCCGCTATTCATCATCTATATTCCCTTCATGATCATCATCGCTGTCCTGGGCGGAAACGGAATGGAATCCACGGATACCGTCGCCCTGATCATCTCGATCAGCTCCATTTGCTTCTCGATCATCGCCATCATCTACGGGCTCCTGCTGGCCATGGTTCTGCCAGCGGCCTATTCCCGCACCGCGGTCCTTGGAAAAATCTCCGATGGCCTGAAATTTAGCGAAGTCTTCAAAATGGTCAAGAATAATATCGGCGTATATTTCATGGTCCTGCTGGGCACCATTGCAGCCAGCTTTGTTGCCTCCATTGGCAGCATTGGCTGTGGCATCGGCATTTTGCTCACCATCCCCTATTCGCAGGCCATGCTCGGGCACCTGGTTGGACAGGCTTACACCAGATCCACTGGCGGCAGCGTTGTCATTCCCACGCCGCCCAGCTACAATGAACCCATCCCGCCGGCCATCTAACAATCATCCATCGTAACCAAAAACCCGCTGCTTTTACCGGCAGCGGGTTTCTTTTTTTATCATGCAAAGAGCGAGCCTTATTTTGGCTTCCAGAATTTCGCCAGCTTGCAGTCAATGCGCACATCCAGCGCCTGCCAGGTACGCACAGGAACCTCCACCACTGCCACCGCCCCGGTCGGCAGGGCATCCACCTGCATGGTCAGAATCTGCAGCAGGCCTTCCAGTCCCGGGTTATGGCCCACCACAAGCACCGTCTCAACTTCTTCCGGCATCTTGCGGAATTGTTCCAGAATCACATTGGGCTCAGCCAGGTAAAGATCATCCAGATATTGAATTTCCTGCTTGTAATCCAGCTTTTCGGCCACAATTTCAGCCGTTTTTGCGCACCGCAACGCGCTGGAACTTAAAATGACCTGCGGCTCCAGACCATCCTCGCGAATCAGTTTTCCCATGCGGGGGGCATCTTTCTCGCCGCGTTTGTTCAAGGGTCGTTCACGGTCCGCTAATTCAGGGTGCTTCCAGCTGGATTTTGCATGCCGCATCAAAATTAATGTTTTCATTCCATCACCTTCCTGAAGCCTGCCAGAATTGATCAGAATTTTGCCGAACGTGGTTAAGTATATCACAACGGCTGGTTTGAACAGCATCATTATATTTTTAACAAATCTTGAAAGTTATTCAATATTATTTAAATACTAGTTAATAATATTTATATAGTACTTGACATAATTTACTTTCGCTATATAATAAATTCAGAATTCAAATGATTATATTGATATTTACACTAAGGGAGCTGCTATGTATCAAATATTAACCAAATGTCCGGTTTGCGGCGGTGAAACAGAAGTGACCCGCATCTATTGTCCCAATTGCGATACCACGGTGGAAGGCCATTTTCACGCCACGGCCAATCCCTTTGCCGCCCTCACCCCCGAACAGGTCCAGTTCATCCTCACCTTCGTGCGTTGCGAAGGACGCTTCAACCGCATGGAAGAGGAAATGAAACTTTCCTACCCCACCCTGCGCAACCGCCTTTATGAAATCATCCGCGCCCTGGGCTATGAGGTGCGCGAGAGTGGACGGGCAGGGGGCAACCTCCGTTTGCGTCTCTATTGGCTGGCAAAGCGCAAGATGAGCCGGAACTATACCGTGTATATTAACGTCCTCGGCAGGAATGGCCAGCGCATCGGTGGAATCGATACCTATCCCGGCGGAGGTAATTACCCCACCAGTATTTGGCTCCCAGGTGACGTGATCGTCGATGATTATACAATCCCTATCGCGGCTGATGCTGTTGCGCCTACGGCGGCGAGCATTCGCGTGGGAGCCTACGACGAGCCTGGAGAAAACAGCCTGCCCGCTATCGATGCGCGAGGGGAAAACATCGGTTCGAGCATCGAGGTCACTCGCGTAAGGGTGGGGCCAGCCATCGCGGCAGACTATGATCTGCAACGTCCTCTAGACGCCAATCTGGACAATAAGGTGATGTTGATCGGCTATGACCTGGACCCCACGACGCCCACGCCGGGCAGTTCTTGGCAAGTGACGCTCTACTGGAGAGCCCAGAGCCGAATGTCGAGAGACTATACGGTGTTCGTGCACCTGATTGATGCCCAGGGGAACCTGATCGCACAGAGAGATGAACAACCCTTGCAGGGTGAATATCCTACTCAGTTCTGGCAAGTGGGCGAAAAGATCAGCGATAGCCACCGTCTGGAGTTGCCCCGGACTTTACCCGGCGGCATCTATAACCTGCGCGTCGGTCTATACGATCTGGAGACCGGCGATAGATTGATTGTTGCCGAATTGGATCCACCGCTGAATTATGTGGATCTGGGATCATTTGCCATTCGCTAGAGTAGGCTAGGTCGACGGGGTCTGTGTGGCTACTGCGGCTTCATGGGCCATGAGGTAAGAACGTGCCAAGCCAAACGTCCCTACAGGAAGAGCAGCTATCGGGAGCGGCTCCAGCCAGAGTGCGCTGGTTCTTGCTGCTACTGATTCTGGCCGCTTTCGCCCTGTATCTGTGGCGCATCGACGCCAAAAGTATATGGTGGGATGAGAGCCTCAGCTTGCATCGAGCGCGTGGAGACTTGGCCTACATCCTGAGCAATCACATTGACTTTCCGGGCTCCCCAACCATCGATCTGCACCCTCCACTCTACTTTCTCGTCCTGCATGGGTTCGTGCGGATTGCTGGGGATAGCGACCTGGTGTTGCGCTTTCCTTCCGTGCTATTCGCGACGTCCTTGATACCTTTGCTGTACGCCCTGGGGCGACGTTTGCGCGGACCTCGTATGGGTATGTTCGCGGCGCTCATGGGCGCGGTTTCGCCATTTTACCTCTGGTATGCCCAAGAAGCGCGCATGTATACTATGGTCACTGCGCTCTCATTGGCCTCGCTATACTCGCTGTGGCGCGCACTAGGCGAGCGCCGAGGTCGGTATTGGCTGGCTTTCGGCCTACTGGCGGCAGCATCGATCGCTACGCAGTACATGGCCCTCCTGGTGGTCTTGTGCCAGGTGTGCCTGGCCATCTGGCTTTTACGTCCCAGGTCTCCGGCGCGTGAGGCCCCGGTGGAGCCGACAGACTCCAGCCACCCTCGCTGGGGTCTCGTTGCGGCTGGGCTGGCTCTTGCGCTGGTGCTTGCGGTGGTGGGGTATGAAGCGTTACGGTTGGCGTCTCAACCTCAGGGGGGGCGCGAATACGTCTCTCTCGGCGAATTGCTGAGCGATGCACTGAATTCCTTTAGCCTGGGCCTCTCCGTGTTGGCCAGCGAAGTATGGGCCCTTAACCTGTTCTACCTGGCTGTGTTCGCCGTAGGCGCTATCTCGCTGTGGCGTCGTCCCCCTTCCCTATCGAACGGAAGCAGGGAGCTCACGCTCCCCGATCGGCGTGGCGCGGGGATGATCGTACTCCTCGCTTACATCTTGATACCGATTGTGGCTATCTGGATCTATTCTGTCATGAACCCGGTCTATCTCGGTAGTCGTTACGTGATGATGTGCAGCCCTGCATTCTACTTGGGTTTGGGACTTGGGCTGGACGCTCTGGCCACACGCAAGACAGCGCTAGCCTTGCTTGTAGGGGCGGCACTCCTTGTTGGCGCTTCTTACTCAAACTGGCGCTACTTTAGCCACGAGCGCTACCGCACCAAGGAAGACTACCGCTCGGCGGCACAGTATGTTATGGCCAATGAACGCGTGAACGACGGCATCGTGGTCAACGCTCCGGAGAACATGGAAGCCTTTATGCATTACTATGCGCCGTCCAAGGGCCGGCGCGGGGACCTGAATGCTGTGGGCAGGCCAAGCCGTGCCCTAACAGGGCGCTCGGACGCTAATGTCATCAACCAAGAGATGATGACGCTTATGTCATACGACCGGCTGTGGCTCGTTCATGCCCGCACCATGTTTTCGGACCCCGAGAATCTGGTCACGCGATGGTTGGATGAGCACGCTGTGCTGCTGGAGCGCAAGGTCTTTCCCAGCTACGGGTCACAGGTCACCGTTAGCGCCTACACCATGCGAGAGCCGTTGAGCGGCCTCGATCGCGAGGGCCCCCCTGTAGGTGTCTTTGGCGAGCGCCTGGCTCTTAGAGCTTACTCTCTGCGCTATTTCGACGCCAAGAGCCTGGCCTGCGAGTTGCCCTCCACCGAGATGTTGCGGGCAGCAGGTTCCCTGAGCGCTCAGGCGGCAAACAGGCCAATCCCGCCGGGCAAAGTGCTGTCTGCGGTGCTCTACTGGCAACCACAAGACCGGTTGGTAGATCTCAAGGTCTCGCTGCGCTTGATCGACGCAGGTGGCGAGAAACGAGCGCAGCGCGATCGCATTCCCTTTATGTACTGGCCCAGCAGCCAGTGGCCCGCTGACCAGGTGGTTCGTCATGAGGCGGATGTGCCGGTCCCGGCCGATATCTCGCCGGGAGCCTATACGGTGCGGCTCTTGGTGTACGAAGCGGAAAGTGGAAATCCATGGATCTTTGTCGACTCGACCACAGGCCAGGAATCGCCTTACGTTGACCTCGGTCAGATCATGATCTCCAGGCCTTGAAAGAGTCGTCTCTGCCGGTCAGAACATTTGGCGCGGCCCTTGATCGCAGTACAATAAGCCCCTGGGAGGGGACCATGTTTACAGAACCAGACTCGCAGATCTCGCCCGCCAGCAACGACAGTTCCGCAGGCCAGCGCATCGATTTCTCGGTGGTCATTCCCGTTTACAATGAGGAAGAGAGCCTGCCTCGCCTCTACGATGCATTGCAGGCCGCCCTGCAGGGTTGTTGCCTATCCGAGGCTCGCGATGCCCCAGCCCCTCGCGAGCTGACCTGGGAGGTCCTGCTCATCGATGACGGCAGTCGAGATG
>CAYQDH010000109.1:5122-13120 GCA_964416075.1 uncultured Anaerolineales bacterium
GCACCAGCGCGACCCACGTTTCCGGGTGATCCGTTTCCGCCGCAACTTTGGGCAGACGGCGGCCTTTTCAGCAGGCTTTGACCACGCCCGGGGAGACGTGGTCGTTACCATGGACGCCGACCTGCAGAATGATCCTGGCGACATCCCCATGCTATTACAGACCATGCATGATGGTGACTATGATGTGGTCAGCGGGTGGCGCGTGAATCGCCAGGATGCGCTGGTCATGCGCAAGATACCCTCGCGCATCGCCAATCGTCTGATCTCCAAGGCCACTGGCGTGTCGCTGCATGACTATGGTTGCTCGCTCAAGGCGTATCGCAGGGAGGTCGTCCAAAATATCCACCTCTACGGAGACTTGCATCGCTTTGTGCCCGCGGTAGCCAATTGGATGGGTATTCGCCTGACCGAAGTCCCCGTCCGCCATCACCCACGGCGCTATGGCAAGTCCAAGTATGGCATCTCGCGCACGGTGCGGGTGATCCTGGACTTGTTCACGGTCAGTTTCTTGCTGAACTATGCTGTCAAGCCGATGCAGATCTTTGGCAGATGGGGGCTCCTTTCGGGGTTTGTGGGCGTGGTGTTGGCGCTCTACCTGTCTGTTCTCAAGATATTCCTCGGGCAGCCCCTATCACAGCGGCCTCTGCTCTGGCTGGCTGTACTACTCATCATCGTCGGCGTGCAGTTCGTATCCCTTGGGCTCTTGGGGGAGCTGGTGATCCGCACCTATTACGAAACGCAAAACAAGCCTATCTATGCTATCCGTGAAATGCGGGTGGATTAAGGGGAGCCCTTGGCCGGTCGAGTAGGTGGATACGCCGCTGCCCACGGAGAGCGGGGGGCCTCTGGCATCCACATTTTGATGATCGCTCCGGAGCCTTGTTTCCAGCCGCGCGGTACACCCTTTAGCGTCTACCACCGTATTGTCGCCCTGCTGAGGTTGGGCCACCGCATCGACCTCGCCACTTACCCCTTCGGTGAGGAGATATCGCTGGATGGCCTGCGCACTTTGCGCTCAGCAACGATACCCGGAATCACCAATGTCAAAGTGGGCCCCTCAAGGGCCAAGATCGTGCTCGATCTCTTGCTCATCTGGCGCTGCCTCGGCCTGTTGCTTAGCAATCGCTACGATGTCATCCACACCCACGAAGAAGCCGGGTTCTGGGGTGCTATCCTGGCATGGCTGATCCGCAAGCCACACGTCTATGACATGCACTCTGACCTCGCTCAACAACTGGGCAACTTTCAATTTACGCACAATCGTTTACTCGTCGGCCTGATGCAACGCGCGCAGCGATTCATCCTGCGGGGAAGCGATTCGGTGATCGTGATCTGCGCCGACCTGGAACGGCGTGTGAGCGAGTTGGTCCCCGGCAAGCGGACCACGCTCATTGAGAATACCTCAGCGCTCGCCTCATTTCGCGAGCCGGATGAAGTGGAGGTGGATCGGCTGCGTGAGTCGCTGGGCCTCAATGGCAAACGGGTGGTCCTCTATACTGGCACCATGGAACCTTACCAGGGGCTTGACCTCTGGATCGCCAGCTTGAAACAGATTGTAGGATCCCATCCGGAGGTGATGTTCCTGGCTGTGGGAGGCGTGCCCAAGCAGATTGCTGTGCTCGAGGCCCTGGCTGCTTCGCTGGATGTCCGAGACCACTTGATTCTGACCGGGGCTCGGCCATCTGAAGAGATGTGGCTCTACATGCGCCTGGCCGATATACTTGTATCGCCACGATCTAGGGGAACCAACACGCCGCTCAAGCTATATGCGTATCTGCGGGCCGGCCGCCCCATCCTGGCCACGGATCTACTGACGCATACCCAGGTGCTGGATCACGACACCGCCATGTTGGTTCCACCGACGCCCGAGGGATTGGCTGAAGGAACGGTGCGCCTTCTCGAAGATGTCGCCTTGGCGCATAGGCTGGCCGAGAACGGGTTGCGCTTGACCGAGGCTCGCTACTCCTACGAGGCTTTTCTAAACAAGACGGCCGCGGTATATGCAGACCTGAGCCTGCACAGGACTCGAAACCGATGAGCACGTCGGCGCGCGTGATCAAGAATTCTACCTCCACCCTTGTGTCGCAGCTATTTGGCAATGGGTTGCGGGCAGTCTATGTGGTGTTGGTGGGCCGCTATCTCAGCCCGGCCGACTTTGGGTTTTATTCCTTTGCCGTTGCTATTTGCCTCGTCCTAACGATCCTGGCCACGATGGGCTTGGAGACGATCATTGTACGTGAGATCGCCCGTCTGCGCAGCGATCCCTCGACGAGCGGCAATCGAGAGCGCACCATCTTGGGCAGCGTCCTCTTTTACGAAGCTTGCTTTGCCGTGCCTGTGCTGATATTGCTGGCCTGCATCGCCACGTGGCGAGGCTATACGGGCCAGCGGCAGGTAGCCTTTCTACTGCTCAGCGGGGGGTTGGTCTTCCGCCAGTTTAGCGACTCTCTCATCGGTGTGTTACGCGGCCACGAGCACATGGAATATGAGATGGTCTTTAGCGCTGTCGAGGGTGTAGGCCTGGTGGGTTTTTTCCTGCTCTTTCGTCTCCTAAACATGGGGTTCATCGGGGTCTTTGTCGCCTACTCGATGACCTATCTTTTGCAATTCATCGTCGGGCTGGCCTTTGTTATGCGCGTCTTTTTCAGGCCTTCGTTCACGGCTTTGCGCCAGGATTTCGGCCTCGTTAGCAAGGCCTTTCCCGTGGGTATCGCTCGCTTTACGAATTCGCTCAATACCAACTCCGGCCCTCTTCTGTTGCCCATCCTGCGCAATGAGCTGGAAGGCGGTATCTATGGCGCTGCCTACCAACCCCTCAAGGGCCTTTTTCTCTTTACACGCTCACTCAGCGTGGGCGTTCTGCCCGTCTTTTCTCAGCTCCATGGCCAACAGGATAATGAGCGGTTGGGGAGCTCCGCGGGCAATAGCCTGCGTTTTACCACCATCTTTGTCCTTCCCCTGGCCACGTCGCTTTTTGCGTTCCCCGAGTTCGCACTCGGCCTGCTGTACGGGACCAAGTACGCGAGCGGCGCACCCGTGTTGCGCATCCTGAGCATCGTCATCTTGCTCACCTTTCTGAATAGCCTGTTGAGCCAGTTACTCGTGGCCATGGAACGCCAACATGTGGTGGGGTGGGGACGCACCGCCGCGATGGTGGTCAACCTGGGCCTGCTGCTGTGGCTGACGCCCTTGTGGGGGCCCATCGGCCCCGCCGTGTCCCTTTTGGGCGGAGAACTCCTCCTCTTTGCCGTGGTGCTTGTGTACCTGGCCCTGCACTTTCAACGCCTGCCCTTGCTTGACGCTTTGTCGCGGCCCGCGCTGGCCAGCCTATCGATGGCCGCTGTCTACAGCCTGGGACACAAGGGCTCGCCGTGGATTATCATCCCCCTGGCGCTAATCGTCTATGCGGGCTGTTTGATCCTGGTGGGCGGCCTGTTGCACAGTGATCTGCGATTTGTGCGCATGCTGCGAGATCGAGGCGTCACGATATGGTATCGCGTGACCCGCAGAGGAACGCCATGAGCAAAGATAAATGGATCAGCCTAATCAAAGTCCTGGTCACCCTGGCCCTGCTGGCTGCAGTGATCTGGACCATCGATCTTTCGCAAGTCTGGCAGACGCTGAGGATGGCCGATTGGGGCGCTCTGCTGGTGGCCCTGGTTGTCTATCAGCTGGGCATGCTGATCCGCGCCTACCGTTGGTATGCCCTCCTCGAGGGCCAGGGTCTACGCGTGCCCCTGGTCAAGCTGCTCAACCTGTATTACGTGGGCACGTTTTTTAGCAACTTTTTGCCCTCTGGGTTCGGCGGCGATGTGATCAAAATGTATGAGCTGGCTCGCTATAGCGCCAACGGGCCTATGGCCGTCTCTACCGTGCTGGCCGACCGCATCCTGGGACTGGTGGGACTCTTTGTCATGGCCCTAGTGGCCCTGCCTTTTGGTTGGAGGCTGGTGCCGCCGAGCGTGGTCCTGGTTCTGCTGGCCCTGATTGTGGGCCTGGGGTTGGCCCTGTGGCTCTTCCTGAACCGCTGGTTGGTGGAGGCCCTCGCCGCACGCATCGGCCTACTGCGGCGCGTGCTGGCCAATCCCAAGATCGCGGCGCTATACGAATCGTTCCACAACTATACCCGCATTGCCTTGCTCAAATCGATGCTGGCCTCGTTCGCGTTCAACCTGAGCCTGATCGTGGTACAGATCTACCTGGCCCGCGCCGTACAGGTCTATATCAGCCCGGCGTACTTTTTCCTCTTTGTGCCTATTCTCTCCTCGCTCCTGGCTCTGCCTATCTCCATCAGCGGCTTTGGCGTGCGCGAAGGAGGATATGTGATCCTTTTTGGGCAGGCGGGAGTGGAACCTAACCGGGCTATTGCGATGTCACTGCTGTTCTATGCGCTGGGCTTTGCCACAGGCATCGTGGGGGGCGTGTTGTACCTTGTCCAGAGTGCGCGAGGCTACTGGCGGCGCGCACCCAAGGCCCCCTGAGGACTGGTGCTGATGGAGCGAAAAGGGATGCGCAGCCGCCGTGGTGCTGGCATGTTCGTGCGAGCCGATATGATCGTCGGCGCCATTATCCTGGTTGTCACCTGGGTCACGCGCGCCACAGCGGCCCATACCTTTGTCACCTGGGACGAGCCCGCCTGGGTCTATCGATCGGTTCATTTCCTGGCCGCCCTGGGCCGCGGGGATTGGGCGCAGACCCTGCTGGTGGGGCACCCGGGCGTTGTCACCATGTGGCTGGGCGCCATGGGATTGGCCTGGAACCGCTTTGTCGTGCCTACGGTCGCAGCGTCTGATTGGCAGGCCATTGCCGCGTTGGCGACACTGAATGTCCACGATGAAACAACCATCCGCCACCTGGCGGCGTTGCTCCCAGCAGCCATGACTTTTCTCCCCCTGGCTCATACCCTCCTGGCGGGCGTTCTGTGGCTGCTTCTGCGCAAGATATTGGACCGCCCTTACGCGTTGGCCGCTATCTCCCTTGTGATCCTGGATCCCTATGGGCTGGCCCTTTCGCGTGTGCTGCACATCGATGCGCTCACGTCCCAGTTCATGCTCATCGCTTGCCTGGCAGCCCTGGTCTATACACCTTCCCTCGATCTCCCTGCGCAAGTCCTGACTGCGGTGGGTTGCTCGCGACTCCGGCTCAGGATTGGCGCACGGCGATACCTCCTGGTTTCGGGCGTGGCCATGGGCCTGGCGGCATTGACAAAATCGTACGGTGTATTGGTCGGCCCGGTTGCGACTCTCTTTTGGCTCGTGGGATGGTGGCGACGTGCCCTCCCTCACAGCAAACTCGAGGGGGACATGGATGCACAGCCTCCGGCCCTATCGAGTGTGTCGCTGCGCAAGGCCATCCTCTCTTGGGGGCGCGACGTGGTGCTGTGCGCCGTTGTGGCTGGCACGGTTTTTGTGCTGGCCTGGCCGGCGATGTGGGTGACGCCCCTTGGGGTCCTACGAAATATGCTGGGGCTATCGTTCGAATACGCCACGCGGCCCGGCGACGCCACGACGGCGTTCTTCCGAGGCCAGGTGGTGGCGGACCCTGGGCCGTGGTTCTACCTCGTAGCCCTCTGGTTTCGCGCTACCCCCTTGGCGCTCCTGGGTGGCGTGCTGGCAATCGTGGGACTGCTTTGGCGCAACAGGGCGCCAACCACACCTGGGACCCCGAACCATGGGGCCCTGGAAGAGCGCAATGGCTCGGGCGACAGCGAGCCGCGCGGTGGATTCGCGCTCGATGGCAGGTCCACAAAGGTCGCCCTGGGCCTGTTGGTCTACGCGCTGCTCTTTCTCATCGTCATTACTCTGAGCCGCAAAAAGTTCGATCGTTACATGTTGCCTGCCCTGCTCGCCGGGGACGTGCTGGCGGGGATCGGTCTCGCACACGCTGTGAGGTCTCTGTGGTCCATAGGCCGGGCAGGGCGTACCGGGCGCCACGTCGCTGTTGCAGTCACCAGCATAGCCCTGGTTGTGGTCCAGGCTGTGGTACTCCTGGCGCCCATCTTCCCTTCCTATTACCTGGCCTACTATAACCCGCTCGCCGGGGGTATCCGGCGCGCTGTGCAGACGATCCCTGTGGGTTGGGGCGAAGGGATGGAGCAAACCGCTCCCTATCTGGCGGCCCAAGGTGGAGCCGCCGATACCCACGTCGCTACCTGGGCGGTGGCCGGCGTGGCCCCGTTTTTCCCCGGCCACGTGACCAAGCCCGATGCGCAGGGGCTCGTTGGCGCGGACTATGTCGCTCTCTATGTGGGTGACGAGCAGGTGAGCTCTCCTTTGGCCGATGGGCTGGGCGAGCCCGTATTCGTGGCCCATGTGAATGGCATCGCCTACGCCTGGGTCTACCGAAACGACTATGACCGGGAGATAGCCCGCAGCATCGATGGTGTGGCCGATCCGGGGGCGGTGCTTGTGTCGAACGTGGCATCGTCCTTGCAGCGGCACAGAAGCAGCGCTCTGCCTTATCATGTGATCTCGGGAGAGAGCGAAGACCAGGTGGCCCAGGCGCTGCAGTCGGCGGCAGGGGATGCCCCCTACCTATTTTACCTAGAGTTCGCCGGGGCGCAGGAGCGCGCGCTACCCATCATCGAGCGGCAGCTCGCCCAGGGCGCCCTGTTGCTCTGGCGCAAGCCCGTTGCCTATGGGACGCTCTCCTATTACCGCCGGCCCGACGGCGCCCGTTTTGTGAGTGTGCCGGCTGACAGACCCGCAGAGGGATTCTTTGCCGAGCAGCTTCGCTTGCAAGGTTATGGGCTGAGCGCAGGCCCTTTGCAATATCGGCAACAAGCCGGATTAGCCCTCTCCTGGCGCGCCGCAGGCACGCCAGAACAGGACTACCATATCTTTCTGCATCTGGTAGATGGCGACGGCCGGGTGTGGGGCAGGCGCGACCAACCCCTACAGGACGATGCGGCGCGCCTCTCATCGCTGTGGGGGGATGGCCAAGATCACCTCTGTCGTTACACCGTGCCGATCGACGCGGGCATTCCTCCTGGAGAGTACTGGATCAGCATCGGGCTCTATCGGCTCGCCGATCTGTCTCGGTTGGAAATAGTGGGCAACGATGGCCGCTCGCTCGGCACCGAGCTGCGCCTGGGGCCGCTGCAAGTCATCACCCCCTTGGAGCCTCCTAACGTAGAGGAGCTATCCATCCCCCATCCTCTCACGGCGCCCCTGGGCCAGGTGGCCGAGTTGCTGGGCTACGAGTTGAGCCAGCGCACGTACCAATCGGGCGAATCGCTTCCGCTGACCCTCTATTGGCGCTGTATAGCCAGCATGTCTGGCAACTACAAGCTGGCGCTGCAACTGCTACAGGATGGGTCGATCGTCGCCACTGGCCAGGCCGATCCTGCCGGCGCGGGATACCCCACCGAACGCTGGGTTCCCGGCCAAATCCTGCGCTATCCTCATCGCCTGCTTATCCCCGGCAATACGGCCAGCGGCGATTACGATCTGGCCCTGAACTGGATCGACGCACGCGGGGAACGCCTGCTGGCGCAGGACCTGGTCCTGGCGCGTATCCCCGTGGAGCACCGCGACAGGCTATTCAGCCCGCCCCCCATGCAGCATCCCCTGGATATCCAAGTGGGTGAAACAGCCGAGCTTTTGGGCTATGACATAGCCAATACAGCCGCCCGGCCGGGGGAGGCGCTACAACTGACGCTCTATTGGCGGGCGCTGGAGCCCAGCGCCATCTCTTACACGGTGTTTACCCACCTTTTGGATGCGGGTGGCGTCGTGCGCGGCCAAAGCGACAGCGTGCCGGCCCGTGGCCAGCGACCCATGACCGGCTGGGTGGAGGGGGAGATCATCGTCGATCCCTACGAGATGACGGTGGCTCCCGACGCCGTGCCCGGTCCGCACCGGATCGAAGTCGGCGTGTACGATCCCGCCAATGGCCAGCGTTTGCCGCTCGCGGCCCCCGACGGTACCTCTTTGCCTGATCGTCGCTTGCTGATCGACGAAACGATCCAGGTCGAGTAGATCCCCAGCGAGTTTCGTT
>CAYQDH010000110.1:0-13104 GCA_964416075.1 uncultured Anaerolineales bacterium
AGAGATGGTCCTAACGCGTGACCCCGAAGAGAACCTCAAAGCCGATATCGCTGTTGAGCAACAAGTAACCGGCCAATACAGCACCGACTTGAGCCAGTTGCAGGATCCCGAGCTCAAGGAGCTCGTGCAGACCATCCGCGATCACGAAATCTATCACGATGCCCTGTTTAAGGACCTGTTGGCAGAGGTCGAGGAAGAAGAAGAGCACCCTGCGGACGCGCCCGCAGAGGATCAAGGCCCTGGCCAGTCGGGAGCGATCCCTTCTGTCGGCAGCCTGATCAGCAAGTAAATAGACTCCCAACGACGGCACAGAAAAGGAGATTTCCATGTATGACTATCTGATGCGTGAAGCAGCTCCCTTTGGCCCCGAAGTATGGGCCAAAATAGACGAAATGGTCGTCAACATTGTCAAAAAGACCCTGGTAGGGCGACGCTTTGTTGAGATCGTTGGCCCCCTCGGATGGGGCGTGGAAATGGCACCCAAGCAGGGCTTTGTCGTAGAGAATGACGCCACTGTTGCCGGACCCGCCGTCTACACCCCTCTGCAAGAGATCAGCCAGGATTTCCTTCTCAGGGCGAAGCACTTGGTCATGGCCGATCAGACACCCTTTGGTCTGGACCTTGGCGCTGTGGCCATCGCGGCGGTGCAAGTGGCTAAAGCAGAGGACCGCTTCGTGATCGGTGGCTTGGCCGCTGAGGCGGGCTGCTCCAGCGCGCTGGGGGACTGGGCTGAGTCAGGGGAGCCGCTCCAGGCCGTCGCGGATGCCACCGCCAAGCTGCTGGCCGGTGGTAACGCCGGGCCGTATGCGCTCATCGTGGGCTCCGCCACCTATGCCAAGCTGGCTGGCCTGATGAGAGGCCACGGGCGCGAGTTGGAGATGGTCGAAAAACTGGTCAAGGGCGGCATCTATCAATACAACGACGAGAACATGCTCGCCAACCAGGCTATGGTCGTTAGCCTGGGAGCCTGGAACTTTGATCTCGTGGTCGGCCAGGATGTCGTAACGGCCTATCTGGCTAACGAGGGTCTGGACCATCGATTCCGTATCCTTGAAACGCTCTTGCTGCGCGTCAAACTCCCGGGGTCGATCTGCGTTCTGTCGTAGAGCGATCGCCACGCGAATACTTTGTGCTTACGCAGGGCGTGCCTGGGGATCACGCCCTGCCGTTGATTTTACGGCCGCGCTGAGCAAGGCCTCCGAGTGCCCAGTCGAGGCGCACATCCCCCGCGGCAGACGTGCCCAGTGATGGGGAGGTATTCGTTGAACATCACAGTCTACAGTACACCCACTTGACCCTACTGCCACCAGGTGAAAGAGTATCTTTCACGACAGTCCATACCGTTTCGCGACCTGGATGTTACGCGAGATGCCCTGGCCGCACAGGAAATGGTCCGTGTTTCGGGGCAACAGGGCGTTCCGGTCATCGTGATCGATGGCCAGGTTGTGGTGGGCTTTGATCGCCCTAGGCTGGATCAACTCCTCTCAGCCGCTCAGAAACCACGACTGGGAGCAGCGGTAGCCAATGCCTCGGAGATGGCCACCAAAGGGCGCACAGCTATCACACAGGGCGTGTACATAGGCAAAGTGACGCCTGGTGGCCTGGCCTCCCAGGCGGGCTTGCGCGCCGGGGATGTGATCGTTGCTTTGGCTGGGCAGCCCATAGCGGACACCATCACCCTGGAACGGCTCTTGCCCCGAATCAAGCCTAACCAGAACATCCCGTTGTTATACATACGGGACAATCAGCAGCACGAGACTAGCATCCGATTCGACGCTAGACCGAACTAGCCCATAGTGCGAAAACACTGAAGGAGATATGTATGCCTACCGACCTAATCGCTCTCAAGGCGCTCAGCCAGGCTCTGAAGCTGGAGCAGGAGGGGCGAGAGTTCTACCTCCGAGCCTCCGAGGAAACCCTTGACGAAAAGGGCCAGGCCCTCTTTCGATCCCTGGCAGACGACGAAAGAATGCATGCGGAGATTATCCAGAAGGAGATTCACAGCATCGAGGGTGACGGCGCCTATGTGCTGATCCCGGATCTTACCGTTACCGATATCGACCTGGATGCCAAGCTCTTCCCCCCACAGCAGGCCAAGCTAGAGGCGAGGATCGGCTCCAGCCCCAGCGATGTCGATGCTCTCCATGTAGCCATCGATAACGAGATAAGGAGCTATGACCTCTACCGTGCAGCGGCTAAAGAGGCAGATGATCTGGCCGGCAGACAGATGTACCAGTGGTTGGCCAGCGCCGAGATGACGCACTTTAACCTGCTCATGACCAACTACGAGGCAATCGTGTCCGGGAGCAGTTGGGTCTAGACTCATTCTCGGTCGATCTTACGGAACACTCCGGACCGCTAGGTGAGCGTGGTCTGTTCGTGGGCACAGTCCTTGTCCAGGATACAGCCCTGCGAGGGGTATCCCCTTGGTTGTACTACAATCTGACATGAGGTGAACGCGATTGGTCGGCACTCTGATTAATATCTTTGCTGTACTATTGGGGGGCATCCTGGGCGCCTGGCTCGGCGAGCGCCTGCCCGAGCGGATGCGTGAGACGATCCTGCACGGCCTGGGATTAGTGACCTTGATCGTGGGCGTTCAGCTCGCCCTCAAGACCCAGAACATCATTGTGGTGCTGGCTAGCATCCTTGTAGGAGCCATCCTGGGCGAGTGGTGGAGGATTGACCTGGCGCTCGAACGGGCAAGCGAATGGCTGCGCGGACGGGTGGCCCATCGTCTTTCCGGTCGTAACCTAGAGCGGTTCACCGAAGGTCTCGTGACAGCCAGTTTGGTGTTCTGCGTGGGGCCCATGACTATCCTGGGCTCCATCCAGGATGGCCTGACGGGCGATTACTCGCTGCTGGCCATCAAATCCGTCTTGGATGGCTTTGCGGCGCTGGCGTTTGCCTCTTCCCTCGGCATCGGAGTGGTCTTTTCTGCACTCACCGTCCTGGTGTACCAGGGAGGATTGGCTCTGCTGGCAGGCCTGGCCCAGAACGTGCTTACCGAAGCCATGATTCAGGAGATGTCCGCTACCGGCGGCGTCATGATCTTGGCCATCGGTTTGCTCCTGCTCGATGTAAAACGCATACGGGTGGCCAACCTGTTACCGGGTCTGGTCATCGCACCATTGATCGTGGCGATTTTGCACGCCTTGGGCATCGCTCTATAGATTCCAAGAACGAAGGAGACCCACATGAATTGGGAACAGTTCTTCAAGCTGATGATCATCGACGAGAAAGCGGCCAAGGCCAAGTATGAGACGGCCCTGTCCGACGCCAGCGATCCCGAGATGCGCAGGATACTGGAACGATTGCGAGACGAGGAAGCATTTCACGTCGAGTTCCTGCAGGATAGCTGGCAGCGCTTGAGCTCTCTGCCCAAGAGAGACTAGCTCTGCCCCGCTGACACGACGATAGGGCAGCGGTCGCACCCAGGCACGCGCGACCGCTGCCATACGCCTATCTACCCTTTGGATGGCATGCTCTGTCGGATCTTGGCCACGAGGTTGGCCAGCGGCATGCTCTGTAGCCATACCTTTCCCGGTCCGCGCAACGTAGCAAGAAACAGTCCCTCACCCGAGAACAGGATATTCGTCAGCCCCTTGACCGTAATGATATCATAATCCACGGTAGGCTCGTAGAGGCCAATGTGGCCCGGGTCAACCTTGAGCACTTCTCCGGCCTGCAGTTCGTATTCGCGCACGTCCCCCGCGATTTCGAGCAACACCAGGCCTGGCCCCGTTATCTTTTGCAGGACAAAGCCCTCGCCCCCAAAGAACCCGGCGCCGAGACGCTTGCGAAAGTGAATCTCCACCCGAACGCCGTCTTGGGCAGCCATGAACGCATCCTTCTGGCAGATCAGGCTTTGCCCAGCAGCCAACTCGAAGGCCAGGATCCGTCCGGGTGATTCGGGGGTAAAGGTAACCATACCCTCGCCCCGCTCACAAGTATAGGTGGTCATGAACAGCGACTCGCCGGCCAGGGAGCGCCCCAACCCCTGCAACAGCCCCCCCTTGGTATTCGTCTCCATCCGGATATCGCCCTTCATCCAGGCCATACCGCCGCTTTCGGTAAAGACGGACTCGCCCGCTGCAAGCCATATGTCCACCGAGGGTAACACGGTGCCGTTGATCTCGTACCTCATGGTTCGTTGCCTCCTTTTTTCGCGAACAGTCGTTCCCTAGTTCTGCTCGTCCCGTCTAGCATCTCTGAGCATCGTGAGGAACTCTGTCGTGGTTTCCTCGAAGCGGCGCATAGCCGAATCGAGGTCATCACGCTTCTCCCGCTGGTATTGGTCGAGGGCCGAGCGGATCGCTACCACGCAGCGCTGAAGCAGCTCACCACGGATAGCCTGCTCTTCCCAGTTTGTGCCCACCAGCGGCCCACCAGCCATGCTCTCGCGCAGCCCACGCGTAAACTCGATCTGTATCCCGCCATCTGCCGGTGTGTTGAAAAACAGCGTAGGATCGTGAGATGGCGCAGGCGACGAGGGCTTGCGCACCGTGAACCCCGTCTCTGTCAAACGATCGATCATCAACTGGCGTAGACGTCTATTGCGTCCTCCCACGCCAATCGCTGGCTCGGACCCGTCCGCGCCCTGCACACTGACGGCCAGGCGAGACCGGCTGAGCAGCCCCTGCAAGCGCATCTCCTCAAAGCGGGCGACGGGCACGCGCAACTCCTCGTTACCTACCCGGCGCAACCCACGGAGATCGTACAGATTGTACTCACCACCCGCGATGGCCGCCGCGAGCTCGCTGGTCAAGGGCTCGATGCCGCCACCATGTATGGCCGTCACCGTAATGCCGGCGCCGCGATCCAAGATATCGATGCGGTAATCCTGGCCCTTGGCAGCGTGAAGGACCAGCTCTGAGAAATCCCGGTAAGGGGTCATTTTTGACGCTCCAATCACACAAATGCTAGACTTGTCACACGAGCCATTTGGACGCCGGTATAAAGGTCTCCTCGCGCCTCCCTCCCACGTCCTCCGAGACGATCATCCACTGGGGCGCCCAAGCCAGCCCAAAAGCATCTACTAGGATATCCGACTTTCTCGGTCTAAGCTTGGATTCCTGAACCTTCATGGCCACATCCGCCCATCGCGAACGGATCTCTTCAACGCGAGCATCGTGTTCCTCCTGCAGAGCCTGCATCCGTTGCTGAATATAGGCAATGGCATCCTGAGACTCTTGCACGTCAGCCCTGGCCTCGCTGGTCAGCCGGCGGCGCACGCTGGCCTGGCTCACACGTCGCGAGCTGCGGCGCCCCAGTAGCAGCGTTACCATACTCTCCCCAGCCGAGAGGACTTCGTCTCGCTTGCGACCCCGATACTCCACCTCATCCTGACCGAGCTCCCGCTCCTCGCGCACCAAGCGGTCGCGTAGCCACGCGGTTTCGCGAGCGTATTTCTGTTCCAGGCGCTCCAGCTCCTGGTCGCGCAGACGACGCGCCTCCTCCTGGCAACGCACGCGAAAATCCCGCTCCGATTCCCCCGGCATCGACTGTAGCTTCAATGGGGGGTGCACCCAATAGGTCAGGGCTCTTTCTAGATAGATATAACCTACCAGTTCCTGGCGCAGGCGGGTATAAACGGCCGACCCAGACATGCCAGGGGGCAGTGGCGCGTAGAGCGCCCCACTGTAGGGCGTCGTCGCGATATTATCGGGCAAGGGCCAAGCGGCGATGTGTTTGGCCCAGGGCACGAGCCCGCCCAACTCGGGCAGGGGCGCCAGGCAAACCAGGTGTTCCCTTTCCCCATCCCCCGACCCAGCCGCCCGGCCGCCATATAGAACAGACACCGACGCGAACAAGTACGGCTCATACAAGAACTGCGCGGCTATGATACGTGCGCGCGGCGCTCTGGCCGCCACAGCACGACTGGCGCGATCTTCCGAGAGGTCCGCGGGAAAAAAGAAGACGGGCACCCTCGCTTGCGCTCGCGGCTGAACCGCCGAGTAGCCCTGGGAGACCATGAGCCCCTGATCGACGCCGGGTTTCCCCTGAAGAGCGCCTTGGCCCGCGATAAGGAACGCCCGCCCGGGAGCTACGTTCCCCTGGAGTGGTTTCATGAGCGTGCGTATCTGGCTGGGCATCAGTGGCCCACGTAGGTAACAGAGCGTCCAGCGTGTCTTGAAGATGATTGGCTGGTCGGCGTGCACATTATGTAGGATGAATGTTCGCGGTTCCAGGCTGGAGATGAGCCGATCCAGGTAGGAGCGCTGCGTTGCCCTGCCCCCCGTGATGTTCGCCCCCTCGAGTCCGTCAAGCAGCCGCGCTTTGTCGCGATCTGTCTGCAACTTTCCAATGAACCAGGTCCCCGCATTGGTCAATCCCTTATAGTCCACATCGACAGGGTTCTGCGTGGCGAGCACGAGGCCGAGGCCAAAGGCGCGGGCGGTCTTGAGCAGGGATATCAGCGGTTCTTTGCTCGGTGGATTGGCGGGGTAAGGCGGCACGTAACCGTATACTTCGTCAAAGTAGAGAAGCGCACGAAGCGAAGGTGTGCCCGACAAACTGCGCATCCAGGTCAACACGCGTCCTAGAAGCAAGGTGACAAAGAACATCTGCTCGGCCTGGCCCAGGTGTGCCAGGTAAAAGATCGCCACGCGCGGTTTGCCGCCTGCCCCGTACAATATGGGGCCGATGTCCAGAGCCTCCCCGTTGAGCCAGTTTGCAAAGGTCGGCGAGGCGATCAAGTTATTGAATGTTGCAGCAAGCCGAAACCGGTCCTGTTCCGGGTAGAATGTGTCCACATCGAACACACCCAGCTTCACCATCGGCGGGCGTTGTATCAGGCTCACCAACTGCACCAGATCCAGATCCCTGGCCTGACGCCAGGCATCTTGGACAATATGTGACAAGAGAATATGTTCGCGCCCGTGCACCGGGTCCGCTTCGATGCCCACCAGAGCCAGCAGAGCCGAAACAGTGCTGGCAACGAGCTCACGCAAGACATCGGCGGCGTCATCCCAGGACAGGTCGGGTGCCTGCAGCGATCTTAGCACGCTCACCGGAAGGCCGGCATCGCTTCCCGGCGTGTAGATCACAAACTCGGCCGAATCCTTGAGCCTGGCGATGCGTGCTCCGTCCACCCCCCACTCGTCGAGGCCCGCACGCCACTGGGCAGAGATCTCTGCTGCATACTGAGATACGGTCAACCCTCGCCGTCTCGCGCTATCAGCATCCACCCAGGGCTCGAACTCGCTGGGGGAAAGGGAGGGGAACGTCAGGAGTAGGTTCGTCATATCTCCCTTGGGATCGATGATCAGCGAGGGGATGCCATCCAGCGCGGCCTCCTCCAAGAGGTCAATTCCCAGCCCCGTTTTGCCGCTCCCCGTCATGCCGATACACACCGCATGAGTCGTCAGGTCGTCCAGGGGGTACAGGACTTGGTCCGATGAAAGGGTCCGCTTGCCCGGATCGTACCGCCTTCCCAGGTAAAAGGTCCTTGAATCCTCTGCGCTTGCCATCGACACTCGCTTTCCCTCTTGCATGGCTTATTCGAGCTGATTTTACCTCATCCCCAAGAGCCCGACAAAGCGACCCAACATGCCTCGCAAACCCTCTGCCCAAGGAACCCGCCCAGCCTCATGCCATCCATTTGCGTGACCCCGTTGTTGATGCTATAATGTCGGACGGTTTGCGTGACCTCTGGTCACGCCCATTCACCTTTCTGCCCCCATCTGCCACCAGGCTGCCTCTGGATGGCTCAAGGCGGGGGCAAACCCATGGAAAGGAGGCAGAGCATTGCGTAATTACGAGTTTATGGCTATCGTGCAACCCGGCCTGGATGAGGAAGGTCTTAATTCTGTGACCGAGCGCATCCAGCAGACTATTACCAACAATGGCGGAGAGATCGTCAAGGTTGAGCAGATGGGTCGGCGCAGGTTGGCTTATCCCATCAAAAAGCAGAGAGAAGGGTACTACACCCTGATCCATGCCAAGCTTTCAGTGACCGCGATCGCCGAGTTGGATCGCGCCTGCAAGCTATCGGATGACATACTGCGTTACTTGTTGCTACAGATCGAAGAACAGGCCCCCGCAGAAGCCTGAGATGATCCACTGAAAAGCATCGGGGCAAACTTCCCACGGATTCCGTACCATGGAGCTTGAGGCAAGCCAAGATGATGAGTGGGCGCCAGGATCCGACAGGGCTGTTAACCCATAGGTACCATAAGATGGGAGGCTATCTTGGCTGACTACGAAGGAAGCAACGCACAATCGGAACAGCAGCAAGAACGTAGACCTAGCCGCTACTCTGGCGGCGATGACCGACGGTCCGGTGGCGATGACCGCCGATCCGGCGGCGATGATCGCCAAGAGGGCTATGGCGGAGGACGAGGTGGCTATCGGGGCCGCGACAATCGCCGCCGCGTCAGGATCTGCCAGTTCTGTGCTGACAGGGCCAAAGCGATCGACTACAAAGATTTTGGGCTGCTCCGCCAGTTCGTGGGCGAGCGCGGCCGTATAAGCTCTCGCCGCAAGACCAGCACTTGCGCCAGGCACCAGCGCATGCTCTCCCGAGCGATCAAGCGGGCGCGCTTCATGGCCCTCTTGCCCTACGCTGCTGAGCACGTTAGGGTCTAGCGACACGCGACATGCGCCCGGGCAGGTTAGTGCGCTGTGCCTGGGGCATTTGGCACGTCTGAAAGGGCATAGGAGAACTCCTATGCCCTGATTTGTTAATCCTGACATTCAGAGACAAGGAAAGTTGTATGTCGAGAAAACAACCTGAGCAGCCACAGAAGCAGCTAACCCGTAAACAGCTTTCCCGCCGAGCACAAGAGGCGCGCTTGAGAAAGTGGCTGATCATCGGAACATCGACGGTGCTCGCCCTGGTTGTTCTTGTTCTGGGCTGGGGCCTTTACCAACAATACGTCGTGCGCCCTCGCCAGCCGGTGGCTACCGTTTACGGTGCCCCGGTGACATTGCAGGAGTATCAGAAGCTATACAGATTCCGGCGCTGGGACTGGGCTAATCGAGTGGCACGCCTGGAAAGCCAGAAGCAGCAGCTCAGTAGCGGCGGCCAGGACGCGAGTTTCCTGCTTCAATATATCGACCAACAGATTCAGCAAATACAGACCCAGCAAACAAACATCGCTACGACCGTCTTGGACGAAATGATCGATGATCAGTTGGTGCGCCACGAAGCGGCCCAGCGTGGCATCTCCGTGTCACCCGAGGAAGTCCAGACTGAGCTGGAGCAGCAGTTCGGTTACGATCGTAACCCTCCCACGCCCATGCCCACTGTAGCGACGCCCATCACCAGTACGGAAGCGATCACCATCACGCCCACGCCGGAGCCAACCGTGGCGCCCATGACCGAGGAGCAGTTCAAAGAGGAATCCACAACCTGGTTTACCACCATGGCGGAAGGCAGCGGGTTTCGGGAGCAAGATCTGCGTTACCTCATCGAAAGCTCACTTTTCTACAACAAGGTAACCGAGGCGATCAAAGCCGAGGTGCCCACAACGGCCGACCAAGTCCATGCCCAGCACATCTTGCTCGAGACCAAAGAAGCGGCCGAAGCAGCCCTGGCACGCCTCCGCAACGGTGAGGATTTTGCCGCACTTGCCGCCGAGCTCTCGACGGACACGAGCAACAAGGACAGCGGCGGAGACTTGGGCTGGTTCCCGCGCGGACAGATGGTCGCCGAATTTGAGGAGGCCGCCTTTTCGCTGCAACCTGACCAGACCAGTGAGGTGGTGGAGACCAGTTTTGGCTTCCACATCATTCGTGTCCTAGAACGAGACGAGAACCACCCGTTGGAAGGCAATGCTCTCTCGAATGCGCAGGACATCGCGGTCAATGACTGGCTTACCGCTCAGCGTGGTGCACCGGAGGTGGTACGAAGCTGGGATTCCAGCATGGTGCCTGCGAGCTAGTCCACGCGCTGTGCGGTCCACAAGCTCGCAGAGCCCGTAGCCGCGTGCGTCCGCTGTGCAGATCGCGGTCCCATGTACGACCGATAGGAACACCGAGCGGGCTTACCCCAAAACTGGGTAAGCCCGCTCGTCTTGTAACTGGTCTTCAGTTAGGCTGCTCTCGATGTGCGTCCAACACCGACCGCAGGCTCTGCAGCTTGTTCAGCAACATGGAAAGCTGGCTGAGGTTCTGTATTCCCATCGTCGCAATGACGTTGGCCGTGCTATCCCTGGTGGTAACATTCACGGAGCTCATGTTGATCCCCAAGTCTGCCACCACACCGGCGATGTCGCGCAGCACGCCGGAACGGTCAAAAGCCTCGATGTGCACCACGACAGGATAGGTCTGTTGTGCGCGTCCCCACGACACGGCAATGAGTCGTTCCGTGTCCTTGAGGCTGGCGATATTGGAGCAATCGGCCCGATGCACCGTAACACCCTTGCCCCGCGTAATATAGCCCACGATCCGATCTCCCGGCACCGGCTTGCAGCAAGTGGCCATGCGCGTGAGCAAGTCCCCGACCCCAGCCACCTGGATATCCGACTGTTCGGCCGTGGGAATGGCCTTGAGTTTGAGGGTCTCGTCACTCTTGTTCAGAGCATCATCGATCTTGTTGGCGACTTGCGCTGCACTAATATCGCCATAGCCGACCGCCGCCAAAAAGTCGTCGACATCCCTGAACTTGAACAGCTCGGCCAGTTCCGTATAGGACTGCTGCTCCAAGCCCAAGCGATGCATCTCACGATCGAGGGATTCACGACCGGCGACAATGTTCTGGTCTCGCTCTTGACGACGAAACCACTGTCGGATCTTCTGCCTGGCGCGCTGTGTTGCGACATAATTCAGGTGTGGGTTGAGCCAATCCCTGCTGGGCCCCGCCTGCTTCGCCGCCAGGATCTCCACCTGCTCGCCACTGCGAAGCTGATAATCGAGTGACACCAGGCGTCCATCCACCTTGGCGCCCCGGCAACGGTACCCAATCTCGCTGTGGATTTCAAAGGCGAAATCCACGGGTGTAGCGCCCTGGGGCAAATCGATTATGTCCCCCTTGGGAGTGAACACATAGACGCGATCCGCAAATACATCGCTCTTCATCGAGTCCACAAACTGGCGCGGATCATCGATGTCCTCTCGCCATTCGGTAGCCTGCCGTAGCCAGGCCACCTTCGCGTCTACATTAGCGTCCCGCTTGGAACCTTCCTTATAGCGCCAGTGGGCGGCGATGCCATATTCGGCCACCTGATGCATTTCCTCAGTGCGGATCTGCACTTCCAGTGGCTTGCCATCCAGGCAGATGACCGCCGTATGCAGCGATTGGTACAGGTTATCCTTGGGTACGGCGATATAGTCATCGAACTCGCCGGGTATCGGCCGCCACAGGGTATGCACGATCCCCAGCGCATGGTAACACTGCGCCACTTGGTCTACGATAATACGCACACCGCGAACATCATAGATCTGGTCAAAGTCACGTGACTTTTCCTGCATCTTAAGGTAGATGCTATATAGGTGCTTGGGACGCCCTGTGATCCGGGCCTTGATTCCTTCCTTATCCAGGCGGCGTTTCAAAAGGTCGATCACTCGCTCGAGATAGGCGGCACGCTCGGCGCGCCGCTCCGCCAAGAGCTTGGCGATTTTATAGTACGTATCAGGGTCGAGGTAACGAAAGGCCAGGTCTTCTAGCTGCCATTTCAGCTGCCAGATGCCGAGCCGATTCGCCAGTGGGGCAAAGACATCCAGGGTTTCCCGAGCAACTCGCTGTTGCTTGTCCCGGGGTCTGTACTGCAGGGTCCTCATGTTGTGAAGCCGATCAGCCAGCTTGATGATGACCACACGGATGTCATCCACCATGGCCAGGAACATCTTGCGCAGGTTCTCGGCCTGCACCTGATCCAGATCGACCTCTTCCACCTTGCTCTTGCGCTTGACCCGACGCAGCTTGCTGACACCATCGACCAGCGTAGCTACCGTATCGCCAAACTCTTGCCGAATCTCTTCCAGCGGCACGGTGGTATCTTCCACCACATCGTGCAAAATGCCGGCCATGATCGTCGGGGCATCCATGTGGAGATCGAGGAGAATTGCAGCTACTTCGAGGGGATGGGTGACATAGGGATCACCCGAATCGCGCACCTGGTCCGCATGGGCTATCGTGGCTAGATCGATAGCGCGCACAACTTGGTCGAGCGCGTCGGGATGAAGCGACTCAACCCGTTTGAGTAGTTCCTCTCGATCTAGAACACTAACATCTACCATAATATCAGTATACGTCAAACAGCTGTAGCCGCAACTTGCCACCAAGATCGGTCAACGCTCTCCACGCACGGTTCATGGACCTCAAGCACCAGGCACGGGAATATGCTGGTGATGCTTTCTGCGGCTTTGGTACCAGGCTATGAGCATAGAAGCGGCAAGGATGCCAGCTACGTCCGCCAGCCAATCGCGAGCGCTGGCGGTGCGCCCAGGCACGAAATGCTGATGCACCTCATCACTGGCCGCGTAGAGCACAGCGAATAGACTGGCCAGATGGAGCGCGGACATCGGGGACAGACCGTGCACAGGCCATGACGGCATGCGCCAAGCCCGCCAGGCGAGGAAAGCCAACAGCGCAAAAGTCAAAATATGCCCACCATAGTCCGTGACATCGTCCGCGATGCCTATGCGACGGCCTGGATGTGGCACAACCGGCTGGTCGGACATCCAGTAGATCGCCAGAACCCACAAAATGAGCGGTCCCCAATTCCAGAGGATGCCCATCCATCGCCCACGAAACCAACTCAGAGCCATTGCTGTCAACACGATCCTCCCCGCGGATTCCGCCGAACGATCATGACCTCCGTTGACGACGGTTCAACCACTGGTCAAAGTAATTGAGGACCACCAAGCCCACACCTACAGCGATGACCCAATCCCACTTGCCAAGGACTGCCAGCAGAACCACGATCAGCAATATCATCAGATCGAGCCAGAATATCAGCCGCGTTCCGTCTTTCATACAATTCTATCCCAGTCTCCAGTCTACAAGAACTAGCCGGAAAGCCAGATGCCTCTGCAAGGAGTTGCCATATTATAGCACGCCCCACATGCCTGGCCGAATGGCGACGGTCTATACTGGGGATTGCCGACCCGAGATGATCCGGCTGAAGACCAAGATCGGGACCCATCAGAAGTTATGCA
>CAYQDH010000111.1:0-10061 GCA_964416075.1 uncultured Anaerolineales bacterium
AGATCCAAAAGCGCATACATCAGGAATATGTAATCGGATTCCACAAACCCGGGCCAGGAGAACTATGACACTCGCCGAGTTGCGCGCTGCTTATCACAGTCGTATCTGTAGAGAGATCGTGCGTGTTACTGTTGACCGTGATAAAGGATGCGACTATCCCAATTTCGCGGACGGTTCGAACGCCAGTAGCCGGGATATCGCCTGGTCTGTTGTGCGGCGACTGCTATATGAGCGGAATGAAACCAAACTGAATTGCCGAACCGCTAGCGAGCGTTTTGAGGCTATCACCGCTGATTTCCTTGAAGAAGCTTTTGCGCTGCTGCAACATCTGCGTCCGGGTAGGTGGCGCTACTCCAGGCAGACCTCGATCGCCGAGTTCGACCAGTATGAACACCTGGCTACCCTCAAACGGATTGTCGAGCAAAACGGCGAGTTAGCCTCCTCCCTAGGCACCGACCATATCATCACGCCGGACATCGTCGTTGCCCGCTGGCCCGTGGCGGACTCGGAAATCAACCAACAGGAGCCGCTGGTCGATCCCTCGATCCCGGTGGCTACGCTCACCCCTCTCCGGCAGGCCAACGCCGCCGAGCCCCGCAAGCTGCTCCACGCGAGCATCTCCTGCAAGTGGACCATCCGCAGCGACCGGGTGCAGAATGCCCGCACCGAGGCCCTCAACCTGATCCGCAACCGCAAGGGATCGGCGCCCCACATCGTCGCCGTCACGGCGGAGCCGTTACCCATGCGCATCGCCTCCCTGGCTTTGGGCACGGGCGACCTGGACTGCGTCTACCATTTCGCCTTATACGAGCTGCAAGCGGCCATCGAGGAGCTGCAAAACGAGGACCAGGCGGACATGCTGCGTATGCTCATCTCCGGGCGACGGCTGCGCGACATCAGCGACCTGCCGTTCGACCTGGCGATATAGCTCGAGCCTGTCGGGCTCTCAGAATGGTGATGTGAAGCGATCGTACCGTGGCGCCGCATCGCCATTGGGCATCCACACCGCATAGAGGCGCGCGCGCGTGGCCCGCAGCCGCCAGCGGAGCGGCTGGTTGAGCGTGGGCGCGGGGTCCGGGTCGCCCTGCCAGCGCACCTCGTGGCCCAGGGAATCCCCCGTGATGGGCAGGCACGCAGCCATCTCGAACCCGGGGACAGGCCGGCACTCGGCATCCAACAGCTCCACCTGGATCATCCCCCCGGGGTCCACCTGCGCGTTGACCCTCATCTCCGGCGCCTGGCGCTGGAAGGAGCGAGTGTACATCTCTGCGGGGACCGGCCCAGCATAGAGGGCGAGCCAGCGGTCGGGCCGGATGTGCGCCATGCCGATGCCAAAACTGCCCTCGTGCAGCTCCCAACGGCGGAAATGCCTGTTATTGGAGGCCGCATAGTAATAGCGGATCTCGTCGTCCAGGAACACAGGGGCCGAGGCCGCCTGCAGGTTGCCCGATTCCCACGTCCCCAGCTGACCATGGGCGATGAACGGTTGGCGGGGCGCCGGGCGGTGCCAGGCCAGGCCACTGCGCGAGTAGGTGAGCTCGGTCTCCTGGTAGCCGCAAGACTTGCCCCGGCCGGTATCCTCCAGGTCGGTGTAATAATCCCACAGCGTGCCGATCTCATAGCTGCCATAGACCGCCGCGCCCATGCCGTACATCTGGAATTGCGGCGGGTCGCCGGGGCCCGGCTCCAGCACGATGCGCCCGCCCTGCCAGTGCACGAAATCGGTCGACTCGCTGCGACCGATGCGCCGCCCGCCCCCCGGCACGCGATGGTGCGCCGCATAGGTGCCATCGGGTCGCCGCAACAGGGCCATGGGGCTATCGGGGTGGTTGCCGATGATCGGCTCGGGCGAAGCGGGAAGCCAGTGGATGCCGTCGGCGCTGTGATAGGCATAGACAAAGGAGGTTGGATCGGCGCCGCACACCATCTTGTATTTCCAGTCGGGCCGGGGGTCGGCGTCGTCGTAGAGGATCGCCGCGCCGTGGGGGTTCTCGCTGAACACGATATTGGTCTTGCGCCCCTCGTAGCGGAACAGGTCGAGCTCCGGCTTACGCCACTCGATGCCGTCCTCGCTCTCGGCGTAGGCCAGGTGCATATGCCAACGCGGCTCGATCACCGTATACCACAGCTGAAAGGGCCCGCCCGGCGCCTTGACCACGCTGCCATAGAGGGTGATGTTGCCGAATTCCCAGGGGCGGTCGACCGTCAGCAGCGGGTTGCGCGGGCCTTTCTCCGCCTGCTGCAGCTGGCGCGCAAAGCCGTCGATCGCCTCATAGCCCCACGAATCGAAGAATAGGAATTTGAGAATGATACACCTCTATTTGAGCATGATCGGCAAACGCACCCTAGGCACCCGTGTAGGGGTCGCTGACGGGGTCGGCGTTGGCGTCGGCGAGGTGCAGTCGATCACGGTCGTGCTGGCGCAACGGTTGACCTGCGGCACCTGGTCCGACTTGGCAGCGATGCACAGCTCGATCGTGCTCCCCGCCGCGGCGGCGTCCACCTGTAACGCCACGTGGTAAGCGGCGTTCTGCCCCACGTCCAGGTTGGGGCGGGTCCAGTGCACCAGGCGCGGCGTATCGACGGTATAGCCAGGGCTGCTC
The DNA here is from genome assembly GCA_964416075.1 of uncultured Anaerolineales bacterium. GTDB lineage: Bacteria > Chloroflexota > Anaerolineae > UBA1429 > UBA1429 > CAYQDH01. The sequence goes on from CAYQDH010000111.1 coordinate 2,604, forward strand.
TCAGCCCCCACGAACGTGGTGTGCTCGGGCAAGGTCGCCGCGACCACCACCTGGGTCAGCGTAAAAGCGCCCGCGTTGGATACGGCGAAGGCATAGTAGGCCCGGCTATCCGCGCACACCGGGTCGGCCTGCTCGCCGATCGCACCCAGGGTCATGCCCGGCAGCCGGACGGTGTGGCTATCCTGGGCCGTTACCGCGTCGCCGTCTCGGTCTAGGCCGCGGACGCGGGCCGTGTTCGTGAGCGGGTCGCGATCGCTATTCTCGATAGTGCGCGTGACGGTGTAGACCCAGCGCTCGCCCGGCTCGAGCAGGTTATCCTGGTCCCCGCCCAGCTTGGATTTGAGCGTGGGCGCCGCGGTGAGCGTGTCGCTGACCACCAGGTTGCTGATGGGCGAGCCGTCGCTGTGGTCCGCGTCGTACTGCATCGTGATGGTATAGGCCACCGCCTGGCCAAAGCTGGCGCTGTCGGGGCCCGTCTTGTCCAGCGTCAACGCCGCGGTGAAAACGATGTTGGTTTGGTGCTCTGCCGAGGCCGTCACCAGCCCCTTGTCGGGATCCTGCCCCTCGGCGGTGGCCTCGTTCACCAGGGGATCGCGGTCGCCGGGCTTGATGGTGTGGCTTGCGGTATAGACCCACGTTTCGCCGACCTCGAGCTGGGCGTCGTTATCCCCGCCGCTCATCTGCACCAGGGTCATCGGCCCGGCTACGCTATCGGTCACACTCAAGTCGTCGATGGGCCGGCCATCGCCATAGACTGTGTCCTGGGCCAGCGTGCAGGTGTAGACCACCTGCTGGCCCACGGTGGCCGTGGCGGGGCCGGTTTTGGTGATGTTCAGCGCCGGGCTCGGGCGCAGCTTGAGCTTGTGGCTCGCTTGGGCCACCAGCATGTCGCCATCGCGATCGCGGGCCATCACCCGGGCCACGTTCTCCAGGGGATCGGCATCGCCCATCTTGGGGCGATAGGTGGCCGCATAGCTCCAGGTTTCGCCCTCCTCCAACCAACCATCGCTATCGCCGCCCGTCTTCACCGGGGCGCCCACGAGGGCGATGCTATCGGTCACCACCACCTGGCCGATGGCCGAGCCATCGCCATGCGCGACATCGTTCCGTACGGTGATCGAGTAGGCCACGGTCTCGCCCAGGCGCGCCTCGGCCGGGCCGTCCTTGCTGATCAGGATGGCCGTGTCGAACAGGATATCGGTCTGCGCGCTGGCCCGCACCGTCGTGTTGTCCCCATCGCGGTCCAGGCCGCCGGCGAGGGCGGAGCCCACTAGGGGATCCGTGTCGTCGGGCGCCACGATGTGGCTAGCGGTCCAAGTCCACACCTCACCCGGCTCCAGCAGCTCATCGCCGTCGTCGCCGCTCACATAAACGGCCGCTCCCGCTACGTCGTCGGTCACGCTCAAGGCGCGGATGGGCGAGCCATCGCTGTGGGCCACGTCGTAGCCCAGGGTGTAGGTATAGATCAGCGTGTCGCCCACGACGGCGGAGGCGGGCGCGCTCTTGGTCATGGTCATCACCGTCCGGTATTGGATCCCCGTCGACGCTGACACACTGTTGTTGGCGGGCACGGGGTCGGGCACCGTGGCGTGCTCGGCGGCGCTGGTGGAAGCCTGGTTGACCAATGGCTCCAGCGCTGTGGGCTCCACCCTCACGGTGAGGGTCAGCGTCTTGCTGGCGGTGGGGATCAATTGGGCGATGGTCCAACGCAGCGGATTGGGCCCCGTATAGCCCGGCGTGGCGGAGCGGAAAGTCACCCCCGCGGGGAGGGTGTCGGTGACCTGGATCCCCTGCGCCACCGAGGGCCCATCGTTGGTGACCACCAGGGTATAGGTGACGTCGTTTCCTGGCGTGACGGGGTCGGGTTGGTCGCTCTTGGTCAGCCTTAGGTCGACGCTGGGCTGCATCAGGGTGGTCTCATCTTCAGCGTTGTTGCCTGGGGCCACTTCCTCCTCGACGCCGGTCACGCGGGCGCGGTTGGTGAGCGTGCCCGCAAACCCCGGGTTGGTGGTTACCACCAGGGTGATGGTCTTGCTGGCGCCGACGGACATGTTGCCCACGTCCCATTGGCGAGTGCTGGTGCCCGTGGAGCCGGGGGTGGCGGCATAAAAGGTCACGCCGGAGGGCAAGGTATCCGTCACCTTGACCCCCGTGGCCGTGGCGGGGCCCGCATTGTGCACCAGGAGGGTGTAGGTCAGCCGGCTCCCGGCGATCGCCGGATCGGCGCTATCGCTCTGGGTCAGCGAGAGATCGATGGTCGGCCTAATATCAGTATACTCGGTATACTTGTTGTTGGTGGTGTTGGGATCGGGCGCGGTACTGGTTGTGGAGACACGGTTATTGAGCGTCTCCCCGGCGTTGTTGTTGAGGTCCACCGTGAAGGTCAGCGTCCGCGAGGCGCCGCTGGCCAGGTTGCCGATCTCCCAATAGATGGGGTTGTAGCCTTTCTTGCCCGGGCTCCCGGTGACATAGTTGCACCCTTCGGGGATGGTGTCGGTCACGCGGGTGGATGTGGCCACCCCGGGACCGGTGTTGCTCACCACGATCGTATAGGTGAGCCTCCCAAAGGGGGGCACTGGGTCCAGGCTATCCCACTTGCGCACCGATAGGTCGGCATTGACCGCCCCACCCGCGGGCGGCTCGCTGTTCTCTCCCAGGAGGGCGGCATCTTGGGGCAACACGTCGGCTCGTGTACCTCGCCCGACGGGTAGCACACAGAACGTCAGAACGGCCAAGCAGATAGCGATAAGAGCGGCTAACAATAGGTTTTTCATCGTCCAGGCCTCCAGGGTATCACAACAACCGGTCACGATGACGCACGCATTATAGTAACAGACGAGAGAGACGTCAATGAAGACACGCTTTGTTCAGGGCTTTGGCATTGTCGCCATCCTGTCATCCTGACCGAAGGGAAGGATCCCCGCTCACCATAGCCAAACCCTGTTGTTTGCGTCCAATCTCACAGGCGCAGCGACTTTGCCAAAGCCCTGCGCTTTGTTTGAAAATTCGCGTCAAATATGCAGAAATGTGCTATAATACTCTTGATGCTTCTGCACGAGCACGTTCACCCAACGTTTCGCCCAGCGAGCCCGGGGACTGCTTGCAGTCGTATTCGCTCCGCAACGCCATAGCACGGACCATTACCCCATCGCGGAGCCTGGCTCCAGCCCATCGCCGCACCCATACATCGTACTCTGTGTTCACCTGACGCCCGTGGCGTCGCCAACGATGCGGCGCCCCCATAGGAGGTCTGCCATGCGCTCCATCCGCACGATCGTCCAACTAGCCCTGGTCATGCTTCTGGCGCTCCTCTTCAACACCCAGTCCCAAGCCTGGACCATCGAAGGCGGCCCCGCGCTCCCCGGCGATGTAGGCATCCTCGCCCCAACCTATCCTCGTTGCCTGGATGGCTGCACCGCGGGCGAGGCCCAGTTCCTGGATGCGTGGCTGGATTCCCCCTCGTGCACGCCCCCGGCCACCACCACGGCCACCCTCAACGCCAGGCTGAGCTTCAGTGTGCAGCGTTATTGTGTGGTGGTGGTCGCCGATATCTATGTCGATGGCCAGCTCACCGAGCTTAACAGAGCCTGGATCCTCGACACCGCGCACGCGGGCACGCGCACCTACGACCTGGGCAGCGTGAGCTGGCCCTGCGGCAGCGCCCTGGAGCTACGTGACATCCTCATCCAGTGGGAGACCGCTAACCAGGCTTGCGCCTATGGCGATTGCGCGCGCTACACCGAGACCACCCGCTGCGACCAGCCCGCCGATATCGCCGCCCGCGCCCCCTTGGTGGCCGCCTTTAGCGCCACCACCGCCTGCCAAAAGACGGACACCCAGTTCACCGACCTGACTAGCGGCGGCCAGCCGCCCTACACCTACAGCTGGGATTTCGGCGATGGCAGCGCGGCCTCCACCGCGCCAAACCCCACGCACACCTACACCACGGCGGGCGCCTACCAGGTGACACTCACCGTGACCGATAGCAGCAACCCAAAGGTGAGTGACACACAAAGCGACGCCGTCACGGTGGACGAGTGTTGCACGCTCGAGAGCGCCGCCGTGGGGGTGCAGCTCAACTATGATCCCGCGACCTGCGGCTCGCAGGCCACACTCACCGCCTCCTTGGTAGGGGGCAGAGGGCCCTTTACCTACCAGTGGTACGACGGGCAGACCCCTATCGGCGCGACCAACCCCTTGCAGGTTACCCTTGCGCCGGGCGGTCATTCCCTCCGCGTCGTGGTCATCGATGAGGCCTACCCCAATTGTAGCGTGACCAGCGATGCCAAGGCCGTGACCGCGGTGGACCAGTATCCTCCTGCCGTCGCCTGCCCCGCTGATATCGCCCAGGCCGTCGATCCCGGCCAATGCACGGCTCTGGTGGGGTTTGTGGTGAACGCCAGCGACAATTGCGACATCGCCTCGGTCAGGTACTATGTTGGTGCGACCGAGATCGCCAATCCCCACGCCTTTCCTGTCGGTGCGACCACGGTGCGCGTGGAGGCCACCGATATCAACGGCCTGACGAACGAGTGCACCTTCGAGGTGACGATCACCGATAGCCAAGCCCCCAGCATCGCCTGCCCCGCGAACATCACCGCGAACGCGAGCCAGGATACCTGCCAGGCCTCCGTGTCCGTGGGCCAGGCGAACGCCACGGATAATTGCGCCGTGGCCTCCCTGGCCGGCGTGCGCAGCGACTCCCAAGCCCTCGGCGCTCCCTATCCCGCCGGCGTGACCACCATCACCTGGACGGCGGAGGACGCCGCGGGCAACGTGGCCGCCTGCGCCCAAACGGTGACGGTGAACGACAACCAGGCGCCCACCATCACCTGCCCCGGCAATATCACTACTTCAGCCCCGGCGGACACGTGCGCCGCCAACGTGACCTTCCAGGCGACCGCCCGGGATAACTGTAGCATCGCGTCGATCGCCTACTCTGTGGGACAGACCGAGATCACCTCGCCGCACGCTTTCAGCGCGGGGCTGACCACGGTGGCAGCGGTGGCCACGGATGCGCAAGGCAACACCAGCACCTGCCGTTTCAACGTCACGGTGAACGATAACCAGGCCCCCACGATCACCTGCCCGGCGGATATCATCCAGGATGCGCCCGCCGGCCAATCCGGCGCCACCGTGGAGGTGGGAGTTCCGCAGACCAGCGACAACTGCGCCGTGGCCGAGATCACCTCCGCGCGCAGCGATGGCAAGCTGCTGGCGGATCCCTTTCCTCTGGGCGAGACCACCATCACCTGGACGGCGGCCGACGCCGCGGGCAACAAGACCAGCTGCGCGCAAGTGGTAACCATCCAGGACTCGAGACCCTCGGCTATGACCATGGTCAAGAGCGGCCCCACGGTGGCCGCCGATGGCGACACGGTGACCTATACCTTTGCCGTGAGCAACGACGACGTCAACGGCGATGGCGGGCCGATCACCGGCCTGGCCGTGGACGACGACCTGGCCGGCACGGCGACGTATGTGGCTGGCGACGACGGCGACGACGCCCTGGAGGTGGGTGAGACCTGGACCTTTAGCGCCCAATACACCATCCAGGCCGACGACCCCAACGAGCTGGTCAACACCGCCACGGCGACGGGCCAGGATGGCGGTGGGAACACGGTCACCGCCAGCGATAGCCACACGCTGAGACTGGCGCGTGCGGCGCTGGGCCAACCCGATGACTCGCAGGATCCCTACTGCGCGGGCTGGCTACAGGGCTACACCACGGTCTTGACCAACACGGGCGCCGCGGAGCTGACCAACGTCACCCTGGCGGTGCAGGTGCCTGCCGGCGTCGCGGTCAACGCGGCGTCCAGCAGCGCGGGCCTGGTGGTGGACGATGCCACGCACGCCCACTGGCAGATCGGCACGCTACAGCCCGGCCAGGCGCTGGCCCTCTATCTGGAGGTCCGCGCCCCCACCTCCATGGCCTACCAGACATTGACCACCTGCTTTACGCTGGCCGCGGAACCCATCGACCCGATAGTAAAGTGCGAAGATAGCCAGGTGACCCGCTGCGAGGGGCCAACATCCACGCCACAACCCACCTGGACGCCGACCGTGAGACCCACCCATACGCCGACGCCCACCGCCACAGCGACGCCCACCATCACCGCGACGCCGACGGCGACCTCCTCCCCGAACGGCAGGACCATCTGGCTGCCGCTCATCCGCAAGAGCTTCGAGCCCTAGCCCCCGAGGCGGAGAAGAGGGAGGGGAGAAGAGCAATCACGGAGACCACGGAGGCTTCACGGAGAACACGGAGAAGAAAAGGAATAGGGCATTTTCCCTTATATTCCCCTTCTTCTCTGTGACCTCCGTGTAATCTCTGTGTCCTCCGTGATTCCTCTTCTCTTTCCTCCTCTCCCGCACACTCTGCCCCCAAAAATGAACATCTTGTCATACAATACCCGTGCACTGTTCATGACCCATTAAGGTACCTGGTTTAAAATCAGGATGGCTCGAGGTAGTTCTGTTGCACAGCACCCGAGTGGAGAAGACAGTAATAGGTTTCACTTGCAGGGTTGTGCATAGCTATTTATTGCAGTGCCGTCAGATTGATGTTGCCCAAGATTGAGGAGGTCCCGATGCGCCGATTTTGGACGATGGCCAAGGTAGCCCTGATTCTCGTATTGTTGATGGTCTTTTCCGGCCAGGCCCTGGCCTGGGGCATCGAGGAGCAGCCGCTCTTTACTGCCGGAGTCGCCGCCCCCGGCGACGTGACGGCCCTCGACGGAACGTATCCCCGCTGTATCTCGGGGTGTAACGCCAAGGACCTCGACGTATACAGCGTATGGCTGGACTCGGCCACGTCCACCTGCACGCCCGGGGAGATGGTCACCGCCGTGCTCAAGGCGCAAATGGATTTCAACACCGTGCGCTACTGTACGGTGCTTGTCGCCGACCTCTATATCGATGGACAACAGGTCCGCGACGATTACATCTGGCAGATTGGCACCGCCAGCGCGGGCTTGCAGGACTATACCCTAGAGACCATCACCTGGACCTGCGGCCAGACGCTGGAGCTGCGAGATATCCTGCTCGAGTGGGACAACACCAACGGCACAGCCTGCGACTATAACAGCTGCACTCGCTACACGGTCCCCTCCAAGTGCTGGCAGAGCGCCAACCTGATCATCGTCGCCCCGCTGGCCGCCGATTTCAGCGCCACCGAAGAGTGCGAGGGCGACGCCACCCAGTTCACCGATGACTCGACCGGCGGCCTGGCGCCCTACACCTACAACTGGAATTTCGGCGACGGCAGCCCCACAAGCGCGCTGCAGAACCCCACACACACCTACGCCGCGGCGGGCGACTATAGCGTCACCCTCACCGTCACCGATAGCAGCGTGCCCCCGGTGATCGACTCCCAGACCCATACGGTCTCGGTGATCGAGTGTTGCACCCTGGAGAGCGTTACCGTCGTTCCGGATCTCGACTATGACCCCGAGGTCT
>CAYQDH010000111.1:10071-12964 GCA_964416075.1 uncultured Anaerolineales bacterium
GAACGCTGACGGCCAACGTGGTGGGCGGCGAGGGACCCTTCACCTACCAGTGGTACGACGGGACCACCCTCATCGGTACGACCAATCCCCTGGAGGATGTCATCCTGGAGCCGGGCGATCACTCGATCCATGTAGTGGTGACCGATACGGCGCGCGAGAACTGCGCCGCCACCAGCCCCGTGGTCCCTCTGACCGCCCTTGATGTATATCCTCCTGACGTCTCTTGCCCCGAGGATATCGTCAGGAATGCCGATCCTGGCAAGTGTACCGCGCTGGTCGCGTTTGTGGTGCCGGTCGATGATAACTGCGAGCTGGCCTCCATCAGGTACTATGCCGATGGCGTGGAGATCGATGATTCCCATGACTTCCCCGTTGGCGAGACCACGGTGCAGGTGGTGGCCACCGACGTGTATGGCAACGTCAATAGAGACTGCACCTTTACTGTGACGGTGACCGACGCCCAAAAGCCGACCATCGCCTGCCCCGCGCCGGTGAATGTGAATGCCGACCCGGGCAAGTGCTACGCCACGGGGGTCGACCTGGGCCAGCCGACGGTGGGCGACAACTGCGGGGTGGCGAGCGTGACGAACAACGCCCCGGCGCAGTTCCCGGTGGGCCAGACCACGGTGACCTGGACGGTGACGGATATCCACGGCAACAGCCAGACCTGCACGCAACTGGTGACCGTGACCGATGCCCAAAAGCCTACCATCTCCTGCCCCGCGAACATCAGCGTCAACGCGCCGCAGGACCAGTGCCAGGCGATGGTCGATGTGGGCCAGCCGACCGTGGCCGATAACTGCCCCGGCGCGACCGTGGAGGGCGTGCGCAGCGACAACAAGCCGCTCGACGATCCCTACCCCGTGGGCCTCACCACCATCACCTGGACGGTGACCGATGCCGCGGGCAACACCGCCACCTGCCAGCAAAAGGTGACCGTAGCCGACAACCAGGCGCCCACCATCACCTGCCCGCAGGATATCAGCACCTCGGCCGATGCGGGCCAGTGCGGCGCTGAAGTGACGTTCGAAGCCAGCGCCCGGGATAACTGCGCCATCGCCTCGGTCAAGTACTATGTGGGTGACGTCGAGATCAGCAGCCCCGCCCGCTTCCCAGTGGGCACGACCACCGTCGACGTGGTGGCCACCGATGTCCACGGCAACTCGAGCAACTGCAGTTTCGACGTGACCGTGAACGACAACCAGGCGCCCACCGTCACCTGCCCAGGGGATATGACCGTGCCCAACACCCCGGGCCAGTGCGGCGCCGAGGTGACCTTCCAGGCCTCCGCTGCGGATAACTGTGGCGTGGCCACCATCAAGTACTATGTGGGCGAGACCGAGATCAGCCTGCCACACACCTTCCCTGTGGGCACCACCACGGTAGCGGCGATCGCCACGGATGTGCATGGCAACCGCAGCGTGTGCCGCTTCAACGTGACGGTGACCGATACCGAGGCGCCGTCGATCATCTGCCCGCCCGATATCGTGCAGGATTTCGACCGCGGGATGTGCAGCGCGACCGTAGAGGCGGGCGACCCGGCGGTGGACGACAACTGCGGCGTGGCCGAGATCATGACCATGCGCAGCGATGGCGCGGCCCTCAACGCGCCCTACTACCTGGGCGTGACCACCATCACCCGCACCGTCACCGACATCCACGGCAACAAGGCCACCTGCACGCAAGAGGTGACCATCGAGGACCAGAGCCCCACGGTGCTCAAGATCGTCAAGTACGGCCCGGCGGTGGCGGCTGAAGGCGACACCATAACCTACACCTTCGCCGTCAGCCACGACAAGGTCAATGGCGACGGCGCGCCCGTCGACGCGGTCGCCGTGGTCGACGACCTGGCCGGCCCGGCCACCTATGTCAGCGGCAACGACGCCGACAGCGTCCTGGAGATGGGCGAGACCTGGATCTACGCCGCCCAGTACACCGTGCCCGAGGGCGCTCCCAATGAGATCGTCAACACTGCCACGGTCACGGGCCTGGATTGCGACGGCGACACCGTCACCGCCCAGGCCAGCCACACCCTCCTGGTGGCGCGCGCGGAGCTCGGGCAGCCGCAGGATTGGCACGACCCGCACTGCGCGGGGTGGCGGCAGCGCTACACCGTCACCTTTACCAACAGCGGTGGGGCGGCGCTGACCAACGTGGTCCTCTCCGCCGCTATACCGGCAGAGGCCACCTTCGACGTGCCCTCCTCCAGCGATGAGCTGATCGTGGACGACGCCACGCACGCGCACTGGGAGATCCTCTCCGTGCAGCCGGGCGAGGTCGTCGAGCTGTACCTGGAGATTCGCGTCTCCACCACGATGGCCGGCAAGACGCTGACCACCTGCTTCACCCTGGATGCGGATTACATCGATCCCATCACCGCGTGTGAGGATAGCCAGGTCGTCCGTTGCGAAGGGCCCACGCCCACGCCGGAGCCGACCTCGACGCCCAAGCCGACCAAGACGCCGACGCCCAAGCCGACGATGACCCCCACGGCCACGCCGACCCAACCTCTCCCCAACGATGGGCGGGTCATCTGGCTGCCGATCATCCAGGTCAACTTTGGCCACTAGGCTCTGACCCCTCTCTGAAAAGCAAGCCCTGGGTCCCCCCCAGGGCTTGCTTCTTGCATCGTCATCGCTGGCGTCTCCAAAAAAACCTATTGATTTCCCTTGCCTTCTATGATATGATGTATCCACTAGAAAACTTGAACCATGGCACGCCAATCTTGCTCATCTTGGCCCGGCGTGTCCAGATCCGGCGGCCCGGCTGATGGCCTGTTACCCGGTCGTTAAACGAGAGATCCGGCGACGCGGAAAAGGGGGTGGACATTCAAGTCACAGTTCGGTGTCACATCTCGTCTGACAGCCATTCTTTCCCCAAGAACTAAGGAGGC
>CAYQDH010000112.1:0-12931 GCA_964416075.1 uncultured Anaerolineales bacterium
GGGCGTGTAGCCGCGGCATCCTGCCGCGCTCCCCACCCCGCTGGCAGCTAACTATCCCTCGTTATCCGAATTGCGATGTACGGCTTGGCGGGGAGCGCAACCGTAAAGCTGCCCGAGTACGATCCCTCCAGCGTGGTGACGGTCATCTCCCACGTGTCCAGGATATCGACGCGATACGTGCCGCCCTGCGGCACGGACAGGGTCATCGTGGCGGGCTGGTGCACGCCACAATAGACCAGGTAATACCTGCCTGGCTGGCCGGCGCAGGGGAACCCGTGCTGCACCACACCATCGAGGGGATCGAGTCCCTCCGCGGGGCCCCGCTCCAGCACCTGTCGTAGAAAGGCGATGCGCGCTGGGCTCTGGCCGTGCAACAAGCCGCCCTTGGACCACCACAAGATGTCCTGGGGGTGCAGATAGGTCTCGCCGTGGCCGACATATCCGCCGCGCGCTGTGCCCTCCCAGAAGCGCCTGACCATCTCCTCCGCCGAGATATCGCCCCATCGCTGGGGGATATTGCCCTCGTAACAGCACTCATCGATCACCACGGGCTTGCCATAGAGCTCGCGCCAGGTGCGCGTCTGTTCCACATCGGATCTCTGGATGCTCTGATGCGTGACCCATGGCTTGGCGTGGTCGTAAAAGCCGCGGCAATTGTGCACCGAGCGCGGATGCTGATAGGGGTCGCTGGCCTGCACGATGCGGAAAAAGCGGTCCCAATCGGTCATCGTCTTGTTCGGCATCAGGTCATACTCGTTGGCCATGGACCACCATACGTTGCGATAGGCCGCCAGCCGCGCGACCAGATAGTGCAGATACCGATCATCCGTCTGGGCATCCATAGCGGAAAAACCCCAGCGATCGTAGGGATGAAAGAGGATGAGATCGGCCTCGATCCCGAGGGCCATCAGATCGCCGACGCGCCGTTCGAGGTGCCGAAAGAACGCGGGGTCGAATCGTGTCCAGTCCCATGCTCCGCCAAGTGTGCGGGCAAAGGGATAATAAGGCGGCTCGTTCTTGTTATAGGTATAGTCCTTGGGAAAGACGCACATGCGCATCTTGTTGAACGGCGCTGTGGCCAGCGTCTTGAGCGTCCTCTCTTCCATCTCGTCGCCCTGGTGGTTCCATACATAGCAGGTAGTCCCCACGGGAAAGTAGGGCGTCTCGTCGGCGTACGCAAAGTGGTATTTGCTGCGCAGGACCACCGGCCCATGGTTGCCCGCGGATGGCGGGACGCAAGTGAACTCGCCGCTGATGCCATCGAGCTCCGCTCGATTGCTCAGGGTGGTGTAATGCCACGTGCCCGTGGCGTCGGGCATGCAGCGCACGCGATAGACCCCTTCGCCGTCATAGAACCCGTCGGTCTCTAGCACACGGTGGCCGTAGCGAAAGCGCGCGCCGAACACGACATCCTGGAAGGGGTTTCCCTCCTGTGGGCCATGCAGCGCCAACTCATAGATGCCCCATCTCTCGACGTTGGGTGTTGCTCCCGTCTCAGTCACGATGTCCCCTCCTCAATCATGAGATTCCTTACCGCTGCCAGCGGCTCGCGCACGAGGTTGTTTCTGCTGCTCTAGGGCGCCACGAGCGGCTCGTACAGGGTGCGAGCCAGGGCGTCTCTCCAGCCGGCATACAGCCTGGCTCGCTCTTCTTCGGGCATGTGCGGCTCAAAGAGCCTACCGTGTTTGGCCAGCCCCTCGATCTCTGCCTCCGTTCGCCACATTCCAGTGGCTAGCCCCGCCAGATAGGCCGCTCCGAGGGCCGACAGGTCCGGCGAATCGCTCCGTTGCACCGGCCGACCGATGATGTCCGCCTGGAACTGCATGAGCAAGTCGTTGCGACTGGCCCCGCCATCGGCCAATAGCACGCTCAGGGACTGGCTCGCTTCCGCCTCCATCACCTCTAGGACGTCGCCCACCTGGTAGGCGATCGCCTCCAGCGAGGCGCGGGCCAGGCGCGCCGTCGTGCACCCACGCGTCAGCCCGCATAGCACGCCGCGTGCGGTTTCGCTCCAATGGGGCGCGCCCAGGCCCGCCAGCGCGGGCACAAAATAGACCCCACCGTTGTCTCGGACCCGCGTCGCCAGCGCCTCGATATCCTTGCCCGGGTCTGGCAGGCCCAGGATCTGCCCCAGCCACTCTACGCCCGCCCCTGTGCACAGGATATTTCCCTCCAGGGCGTAGGTCGCCCGGATGCCGCCATCGGGCATGGCCATGCCCCAGGCTACAGTGGACGAGATGCCGCGTCCCGAGCTGACCACGGCCTGGGTCGGCGTCATCAGCGAGGACCCCGTGCCATAGGTGGCCTTGACCGAGCCCGGCAGGAAACTGGCGTGGCCAAAGAGCGCCGCATGCGAATCCCCGATCATGCTGGCCACAGGCACGCCTGCGCGCATCTGGCCGCCGGCCATCGTCTGGCCATAGATTCCGCTGGAAGGCCCGATCCTCGGCAAGACCGGCGAGGGGATGCCAAAGATCTGGAGTAGCTCCTCATCCCAGCCAAGGTCGCGCAGGTTGAAGAGCTGGGTCCGCGAGGCATTACTCACATCGCAGGCATGTTCCCCGCCGGTCAGGTTCCACAGCAGCCAGCTATCCACGGTGCCCAGGCACAACTCGCCCCGCTCTGCCCGCTTCCGCCCATCGGGGGTATGATCCAGCAGCCAGCGCGCCTTGCTGGCCGAAAAGAGCGGGTCGATGGTTAGGCCGGTGCGCGCGCGCAGCAGCGGCTCCAGGCCACGCGCGCGCAGGTCTTGGCAAAAGGAGGCCGTCCTGCGGCACTGCCAGCCGATGCACGGCCCCAACGGCTTGCCCGTAGCGCGCTCCCACAGGAGCACCGCCTCGCGCTGGTTGGTGATGGCCACGCCGGCAAGCGGAGGCCCCCCGGCCTCGTGCAGGCAGGCATCCGTGGCCGCTCGCACGCTGAGCCAGATTTCTCCGGAGTCCTGCTCGACCCACCCCGGGCGTGGGTAGCTCTGCCCCAGGGGCCGCGACGCCCGCGCGACGATCCGTCCCGCGCCGTCGACGAGCAGTACTTTGGTGTTCGTTGTCCCCTGGTCGATGGCCAGCAGATGCTCTGTCATGCGCGCCCTTTCCTGGCCAACACGGCCCTGGCGGCATCGCCAATCCCTGCGGCGTTCAGGCCAAATTGATCGAGCAGCCACTGCACAGGTCCCGGGGGAGCAAAGACCCCCGGGACCCCCAGGATCCCCATAGGCACGGGCCGCCCTGCCGTGACCACCACCTCAGCGACCGCGCTGCCCAGGCCGCCATAGATGGTGTGCTCTTCCGCGGTGACGATGGCGCCCGTTTCCTCGGCAGCCTCCAGGATCGCCTGGCGATCGATGGGCCGCACGCTTGCCATATTCAGCACCCGCGCATCGACCCCCTCGCGCGCTAGGGCCTCAGCTGCCTGCAGTGCTCGCGCGACCATCACACCGTTCGCGATCAGGGTGACGTCCCCGCCGGCCCTGAGCTGCGACGCTCGCCCGATCTGAAACGCATAGCCTGGCGCATGCACGGCGGGCACGGGCATGCGGCTCACACGCAGAAAAATCGGTCCCACCATCCGGGCGGCCTCGCGCACGGCCTGTTCGGTCTCCAGCGGATCGGCGGGCACCAGCACCGTCATGTTGCCCAGGGCGCGCATCCAGGCCACATCCTCGATGGAATGGTGCGTGGCCCCCAAAGCGCCATAGGACAGCCCGCTACTCATGCCACAGAGCTTGACGTTGGCGTTGGAATAAGCGACATCGGCCTTGATCTGCTCCATGGCCCGCGCCGTCAAAAAGCACGAGGCGCAGCAGGCATAGGGCACCTGGCCGCCGTTGGCCAGGCCCGCGGCGATCCCCACGACATTCTGTTCCGCGATCCCCACGTTGAACAGCCGCCCCGGAAAGCGCTCGCCAAAGCGGCCCAGCTTGCTCGAGCCCACCGAATCGTTCGCCAGCGCCACAATTCGCGCATCATGGAGCGCCAGCTCCTCCAGCGCGTGCGCGAACGCGTCTCGACAATCATAGAGAACGGGCATCATCGCCTTGCTCCTCGTCAGCCAATTCCTGTAGCGCCAGGGCTAGCTCTTCCTCGGTGGGGATGCGGTGATGCCAATCCGGATTGTCGCACATGAACGATACGCCGCACCCTTTGTGCGTGTGCGCGATCAAGCAGGTGGGCTTGCCCTGTTCCTGGGGCAGGCTCCCCAACACACTCAAGAGCGCCGCGAAATCGTGCCCATCGGCCTCACGCACAGCCCACCCGAACGCCCGCCACTTGTCCGCCAAGGGCTCCAACGCCACCGTGTCTTCGGTGCTCCCGCCCAATTGCAGGCCGTTGCGGTCGATGATCAGCGTCAGGTTGTCCAGCCGCCAATGCGCCGCGGCCATCGCCGCTTCCCAGTTGCTCCCCTCCTGCAACTCACCATCCCCTGTGAGCACAAAGGTGCGCCAGGCAGCCCCGCTCAGGCGAGCAGCCAGCGCGCAGCCCACGGCGACCGAGAGACCATGGCCCAGGGGGCCGGTGTTCGTCTCCACCCCCGGCGTCTTGGTGCGGTCGGGGTGCCCGCTCAAGCGCGATCCGGGCTGGGCAAAGGTCGCCAGCTCGTCCAGCGGGAAAAAACCTGCCGTCGCCAGCGTGGCATAGAGCGCCCCTGCCGAGTGTCCCTTGCTCAAGATAAAGCGGTCCCGCTCCGGCCAATGGGGGTTGCGGGGGTCCACTCGGAGAACGCCCCAGTACAGGGTCACCAGGATGTCGATCGCCGAGAGATCACCCCCGGGGTGGCCCAGCCCGGCCCGGTGCAGCATCACCAGGTCGCGCCTGCGGATCTCGCGCGCCCGCCGGACGAGGGATTTTACAGTGGCTTGGTCGTGCACGGGTTACCGCTCCTGTGAGCATCTGTTGGTGACATCATCCGGTAAGGCGATGCGAGATCGCCCGGGCCGCACGGCCATTACGGGCTTGCCGAGCGCGGTAACGGGCTTGATGTGGCAGGGTGCTCGTTGTGCCTCACGACGCACCGTCATGATAGACAGGCCCGCCGCGCGCGTCAATTAGGTGCCGGCTCAGGCACCGCGCCACATCTGGCGCAGGATGTCCAGCTTGGTATCGCTCAAATAGTCGTAGCGCTGCACCCACATCCCATCGGCGGGACTGTCGCGCAAGACGGCCACCATGCGCTTCCACTGCGCGTCGGAGCGATAGGAATGCGCGAACGCATACACTGGCGTGCGCCCGCCCACCTCGGCCAGCACCTCGTCGATCTTAGTTCTCCACGATTCGGGCCGCGCGGGGTGGTCGGCCTGCGGCGCGGGGATGTGGTATTGGGCCAGCGAGCGGGGCGACAGGTCATCGGGCAGGTCCAGGCACTCCACGAGGGTGTCCAGCACCTGTCGCTCCGGCAGGTCGGGGTTCCACGCCAGGAGCGTGCTGCCGTACCAGCGCGGCAGCGCCGACCAGTGAAAGGTAAAGAGCTTGGGCCGCAGCGACTGGCACACCCCCGCCAGGGCCTGATAGTCCATCCCCGAGGAGCGGTTAAAGGGCGGGCACCAGCCGTTCGCGCCCAGCTCCATGGCCGAGGCGCCCTCGTCGTCCATCGCCTCGCGGATGGCCTGGTAGGTCTCTACCACGGTGTCCGCTTTAAAGCGCCAGAGGTCCAGCCACCCAGGGCGATGTTGCAGCAGCCCCAGCAGCTCGCCCGGATGCCGCACGGCGCGCCGCGCCCGCTCCAAATCGCGTCCCGTCAGGCGGTGCAGGCGGTCCCAGAGGCCGCGCGCGTCGCGCGAGATGCGGCCCCAGTCATATCCTTTCGCTTCCGCGGCCGCCGCGCAATGCGGGCAGAGGCAGGCGAAATGGTCCTCCAGCAGATAGACCGTGTACTCGACCCAGTCCAGGAACAGGCCGTCCGCCTCAGGAAAGTGGCGCACCGTATCGCGCACCAGGGCCAGCATGTAGGCGCGCACGGCGGGGTTGTTCAGGCAGCCCTGCCGCGCCACGCGGCGCCCGGCGGGGGGCAGCGAGCCATCCGCATAGCGCACCTGGTCCTCGTCGCGCAGGCCGGGGATCACCGAGGGCACGATCTGGAGGTGCGCCTGCATCCCTCGCTTCCGCGCCTCGCCGAGGATCTGGTGGGGCAGGTCCCGGTCCAGCTCCGGGGGCGCCAGCGGGCCGCGGGGCCGGTAGGGCGTCTCGGCGTAGAGCGCCTCGTCCGACTCATAGGTGCGGTAGCTCTGGATCATCAGCTCGCGCCTGCCCCAGAGAGGCCGGTCCAAGAGGCGCTCATAGCCGTCGATATCGAGGGGCGGCTCGCGATGGCCCTGGCCCTCCGGCGCCGGGAGCGCCAGGCCCCAACTGCTGCAGATCGCCCTGGCCCCGGTGGCCTGGATATTGTCCAGCACGGCGTGTAGCCCCTCGCATTGCACGGCAGGGGGCGCTAACACGATCCCCAGGAATTTGCTCACCACGCTTCTCCCCGTTCATAGTACCGTCGTGAGGCGGGTCTTTTCCCCGCGATCCTTTGGACTCGGCTGATCGTCCTGCTCATCTCAGTGTCCCGCCTCCGCCGTCGCCAGATCGATGCCCCGCTGGTAGGCCATGATCAAGTGATCCATCATGCGGTTGGTTTTCTCGTCCACGATCTGCCGCGCCGCGGGATCGGCGTCGTGCCAGGCCACAGAACGGGTCACCCCCTGGGCAAAGCTCGTCGTGGGATGGTATTCGGGCACCAGCCGCTTGATCTTGCTGTTGTCAAAGACGACGCTATGCGCCTTGTCGCCCACGAGGCCCGCGCCGACGTCCGGATAGAGGGCTGCCACGAACTCGGAAGGGATGTGCACCAGTTGCACCGCGGGCACCCCAGCGGCCCGGCCAATCGTTTGGTAGATCTGGTCCCAGGTCAGTACCTCATCGCTGGTGATGTGGAAGGCCTCTCCGATGGCCTGCAGTTGGCCGAACAAGCCCACGAACCCCACAGCAAAGTCACCGTTGAAGGTCATCACCCACAGAGAGGTGCCGTCGCCGTGCGAGATGACGGGCAACCCCTGGCGCATGCGGCCCACCACCGTGTAGCCCTGTCCCCCTACGCCCGAGGGAATCCACGTCGGCCCATAGGTGTATGTGGGGCGCACAATCGTCATGGGAAAACCATTTTCGCGATAGGCTCGCACCAGGCGATCTTCGCAAGCGATCTTGTTCCGCGAATAGAGCCAGTAGGGGTTGTACAATGGCGTTGACTCGGTAATGATATGATAGTTCGGTGGTTTTTGGTACACGCTCGCCGAGCTGATAAAGATATACTGGCCCACGCGCCCCTGGAACGCCGTTAGGTCAGTCTCTATCTGATCCGGCGTAAAGGCGATAAAGTTGGCCACCACATCATAGTGGCCCTCTTCCGCCACCTGTCGCAAACGGCCGGCATCGTTGCGGTCGCCGACGATCGTTTTCACCCCTCCCGCGAACTCGGTAGGGCGTTGGCCTCGATTGAACAACGTCACCTCATATCCACGCTTTACCGCTAGCTCGACGCAGGCGGAGCTGATATTGCCGCTGCCTCCCAGAAAGAGCACTCTCATGCCGCATCCTCCTTTCGATCCTATCTACGCAGGGATCATAGCACACTGCCAGGCCATCGTCCAGCCAGGGCTTTCAAAGCCGGGAAGGCCATCGGGCTGAGCTCAAACGACAGGCGTCGGCTCTAGTCGACGGGGATGCTTCGCTTCGCTCAGCATGACAACCCCGCCCATCGCCCTGAGGGAACCGAAGGGTCTCTGCTATGGTCGACGGGGATGCTTCGCTTCGCTCAGCATGACATAACTTCGGGAACGGCAGGCACGTCCAGCCCCCAGTTGCGGAAAACGCGAAAGAGCCTAGAATAGTTACCCGTCCCGTGCCTCGCGGCGCCGGCAAACACAGATCACGAGGAGCCGTCAAGATGACACGCCTGATTGCAACGGATCGCATCGTGGCGTTCCTGGTGGGCTTGCTCAACACGCCCAGCCCCACCGGCTATCACCAGGAAGCAATCAGCTACGTAGCAGATGTATTGCAGTCCTTGGACCTGCCGACACTGCAGATGACCCGCAACGCCAAGGGCGCACTGATCGCTACCCTCGGCGGCGACAGCACCAGCGCCCCTCGTGCCCTCTCCGCTCACGTCGATACCCTGGGCGCCATGGTCCGTGAGGTCAAGCCGAATGGCCGCCTCCTGATGACCCAGCTTGGCAGCTATGCCTGGAACGCCGTAGAAAGCGAGAACGTCACGGTCCATTGCGTGGGCGATGGTCGCCGCTATCGCGGCACGATCCAGACTGTGAACCCCAGCTCTCATACCAGCCAGCAGATGCGCGAGGGCCATCGCGAGGAAGAGCGTATGGAAGTGCGCCTGGACGCGCGCGCGGCGACTCGCGAAGAGACGCTGGCCCTGGGCATCGATGTCGGCGACCTGGTCTTCTTCGATCCTCGCGTCGAGCTGACCGACACGGGCTATATCAAGAGCCGCCATCTGGACGACAAGGCGGGCGTGGCCGTCCTCTATGGGGTGATGCTCTCCCTGGCCGAGCTCGGGCTTGCGCCCGCCCAGCGCACCACCTTCTTTATCAGCAACTATGAGGAGGTGGGCCACGGGGCCTGCACCGGGATCCCCGACGACGTGGTGGAGCTGCTCGTTGTGGATATGGCGGCCAGCACCACGGGCGAGCATCAGAACTCGGATGAATACTCGGTGGGTATCTGCGCCAAGGATTCCTCCGGACCGTACGACGTCGAGATGCGGCGCCGCCTTACGAGCCTGTGCCAGGATAACCAGATCCCTTACAAGGTCGATACCTATCCCTATTACGGTTCGGACGGCAGCGCGTTCCTGCGCGCCGGAGGGTGTGTGCGCGTGGGACTCATCGGCCCTGGCCTGGACGCGAGCCACGGCTATGAGCGCACCCATCGTGATAGCCTCGAGGCAACCGTGCAGTTAGCTCTGGAGTATGTTCTACAACCGGATGCCTGATTCCCGGAAAAAGGCCTGAGCTCTGGGTCAAGACCCGACCTCTGGGTAGGACCCGATCCTGGGTCAAGATTGAGGAGACAGATGGGTCACATTGCCTATGTCGATTGCTTTTCCGGCGCCAGCGGCGATATGTTGCTGGGCGCCTGGTTGGATGCCGGCCTGAGCTTCGATGATCTCCGGAGCGACATAGCGCTCCTAAGACTGCCCGATTGCGAGCTCGCTGTGGAGCGCAAGGTGCGACACGGCATCTATGGCGCCAAGTTCGATGTCCATGACCATGGGCACGACCGGCCTGCTCATAACCTGCCTGCAGTGCGCGCCATCATTGAGAGCAGCTCGTTGCCCGACGACGTGATCGCGCGCAGCATGCAGGTCTTTGAGCGTCTGGCTCGCGCCGAGGCCAGGGTGCATGGTGTAACGGTGGAAGAGATCCACTTTCATGAGCTCGGCGCCGTCGATTCGTTAGTGGACATCGTGGGCTTTTGTGTCGCGCTGCATCGCCTGGAGATCGAGGCCCTCTATGCCTCAGCCTTGCCGGTGGGCAGTGGCGTGGTGCGCACTGAGCATGGGCCCCTCCCTGTGCCTGCTCCGGCCACCCTGGCCCTCTTGGCCGAGGCCGGTGCGCCCATCATACCCTCGGCGGCCAGGAGCGAGCTTGTCACGCCCACGGGGGCGGCCTTGCTGGGGACCCTGGCCCAATTCGCGCAGCCGGCCATGAGGGTTCACCAAGTAGGATACGGTTTCGGCACCAAAGAGTTCGAGTGGCCCAACTTACTACGCGTCTGGATCGGCGAGCCCTGGCAGAGCGTTGGCCCACAGCCATCGCTGGCCCAGTGGCCCCGGCCCCAGGACGCACACCACGAGCACCCGCACTCGCACGATCGCTCGCATGATCACGATCATCCTCACCATCACCCGCACGGTCACCAGGCCACGGACCCCGATTCTGAGGCTGGTACCTGCTCAGAGGACGCGAAAGACTAGGGTATTCTCAATAGCTGGAGGTATTGGATCAGTCATGAAACCTGTTACCGTCACCTTGGAACGTTTCGCGCCGATGTACGGCTGGCGCAATCGCATTTTGCGCGTCGACCTGTCTGCTGGGCGCATCTGGGCGCAGGAAGCCGCGCCGGATGTCCCCGCCTTTCTGGGAGCCAGAGGGTTGGCGGCCAAGATCGTGTGGGACGAGTACCCCGAGCCCGTGGACGCTTTCGACCCACGCAACCCATTCATGGTCATGCCCGGCGCCCTCACCGGTACTCGCTCGCCCTACTCTGGTCGCACCAATGTGTGCGGTTTCGGCCCGCAAGGGCATCCCTACACCTGGTTCACGCGCGCCAGCATGGGCCTGGATTGGGGCGCCGAGCTCAAAAAGGCCGGCTACGATGGCCTGGTCGTCACCGGGGCCAGCGACACGCCGGTGCAGATCCTCATCCGCGACGATGAGGTCAGCATCTTGCCCGCGGACGATTTGTGGGGCCTCGATACCATCGAGACGCAAGAAGCCACCCAGGCCGCTTTTGGCAAGCATGCCAAGACGATCGCCATGGGTCCTGCGGGCGAGCGTTTGTCCCGCATTGCCACCGTGCAGACGGGTTCTACCTCCGTGGCCGGGCAGGGGGGCTTTGGCAGTGTGATGGGCTCCAAGAAGCTCAAGGCCGTCTCGGTGATCGGCTCTGAGCGCGTGCCTGTCGCCGATCCGGACCGCGTGCAATACCTCTTTCGCGCCGTCGGGGATGAGGTGCGCGGGTCGCGCCAGCGCAGCAAGCGCATGGATGCGCTCAATAAGCAACTGGAGCAGGAGGGCGGCGGCAAAGCGCGGGTCTATGCCTGTACCGATTCCTGCCCCACGCCTTGCAGCCTCTACCTCAACGGCGTCCAGGGCTGCGGGTTCGACCGCAAGTGGACGGGCGGCCTGGCTTGCGTCAGTGGCCTCTTTGGCGGGGGCGGGCGCTCTTGGCTGTTCGACTATAACCTCGGCTTCCGTGGCGGCTTTGAGTTGAACATGGTCGCCAACCGGCTGGGCCTCAACCATTGGGACCTGCTCGTCGGTATGGTCCCCTGGATGCGCGCCAGCGACAAAATGGGGCTGCTCAAGGAGATCAACGGGCGTGCCATGGACTGGGATTCCATGGACTGGTGGACTGCCTGGCTGCGCGACCTGACCTATCGCCAGGGAATGGGCGATGCCCTGGCCGAGGGCGGCTGGCGAGCGCCCTCTCTGCTGGGCATCGGCGAGGAGTTGGGACGGCGCTATTATACATCCTGGGGATACGCGGGCCATTGGGATGGCCACGCCGCGTTCTGCAATAACATAGTCTATCCCTTCTGGATCGTGGGGGCCTTGCACTGGGCTATGGATACGCGTGACCCGGCCAGCAGCACCCATGACTATGTACAGAACGTGATGTACTGGGGTCCGCTAGCCGGAGGAAGGTTCCAAGGCGGAGAGAGCCCCATCACTTGGGAGCACATGAAAGCCATTGGCCAACGCATCTATGGCCGGGCCGATACCTTCGATCCTGTGAGCGGTTACGATGGCAAGGCTATCCCCGGAGCTTACCACGCGGTGCGCTCCATCATGAAAGATACTTTGCCCACCGACGATCAGGTCTTTCCTCTCATCTTTAGCCACAATAGCGATGATCGCTATGCTCGCGTCGATGGCATCGATGGCCTCGATGTGGATGCCGCGCTGCTGCGTGCTGGCACCGGTCTCGACTGGGATACCAAGGCCTTTGAGCACGCCGCCGAGCGGGTGCTCAACTTGGAGCGGGCCATCACCATTCGCCACTTTGCCCGTAACCGCAAGATGGATGAGAGGGTGCTGCCTGCCTTCGAGTACGACGAGAACTGGGTCAATCCCGAGATCAACGAGCGCAAAAAGCTGGATCGCGCCCAGTTCGAGCCGGTGTTGGACGAATACTACCGCCTGCGAGGCTGGGACCCCCGTACCGGCTGGCCCACGCGGGGGCAGCTGGAAAGCCTGGATTTGGGCCATGTCTATGAGCCCATGGTCGCCGGAGCCGAAGCCGCTGCACAGCGACTGCCCGAGCTCCCGCCGGTGGCGCCCGTTCTGGATATACACGTGGATGACCCGGATCGCGTGGAGAAGAAGAAGGACTAGCTCTCTCTGTTTCACTTGTGGGGCGCTGCCCACGCCAGGCTCGACGAGGGCCGTCGCCAAGCCGCGCCCACTGAAATGTGAAAGGATTGTAACCCTTTAGCGAGCCTTCTATTACAATTGTGTCATACGCCCCCGTATCTCGAGCGTCTCTGCGCACTCTTAAATACAGATCGACCTGAATATGGATGAGGGCGTATGTATCACGATACACATCCGGCTATTTCGCTAACGTCTCGCTTTACTGTAGCGTTCATGCTCATGTTGGCCATCGCTTTGCTGATCCCTTGGCCCTTCGGACAGCCCGAGAGCCAAGGGATCTCTCCTGTGGCGGCGCCCCTCTCCGCGCCAGCCCAGCCTTCTGCGACGCCTGCCACCCAGCTAGTGCAGGGCTCCATCGTAACACCCACGCCCATGCAAACACCCCAGGCGCCTTATCCCTGATCGATTCCCGTATGCCGTACGGTACGTCGTGCGTCGTACACTAGTCCTTTGACAGAAACCTCGCCTTCCTTTAGACTATACGTATGAAGGGAAGGCCGTATGAGTACCTCTACAGTGTCTGATCGAGACGAATATCAGGGCGAGAGCTCCGAGAACTCTACCGAGAGCCTGTTTCAGGGTGTGGATCTTTCGGGTATTACGGTGGTGCTTGGGGTGGGCACGGGGCGCCTGATCGCCCTTTTGGCCGAGCAAGTGGCTCAGGCTAGTGGCAACCTGCTGGTTGTCGCTTATAGCAAAAAAGCCCTCGCTGATCTGCGCTCCTACCTGCGGGAGGGCGCCGTGGAGGCTGGGGCCGGGAGGCTGCTCAGCGACCTGGCC
>CAYQDH010000113.1:0-4478 GCA_964416075.1 uncultured Anaerolineales bacterium
CTTCACGGTACGGTCTCCTTCAAAATAATGTACGCCAACTTCGGGGTTGGCATGGATCGGCGCAGCATAACATCATGGGCCGCAAAGGGCAAACGTGCCCTAACCGCTCAAGCTAGTCTTGTCTAGGCAATGAGGATTGACCGAGGCGCGACAAGAGCTGGATGACCTCGCGGACAAAGCTCTCGGCCATATCGATAGCGTCTGAAGCGTCCTGTTGAGACACATGCCGCGCTATGCCATAGTCAGCCACGCCACGAAGCTCGAATAACCGGTTGAAAATGCGACCCTGTTCTGTGCTCAACTTGCCCGGGTTGACCAGATCGCGATGGACGGCCGCCAGAACTCCGCTGTGCTTGCTAAAGCTCAAGCCCTCAGCCAACAAGGCGGCAGTGGCGGCATAGAACGCAGCATAGTAGGCTCGGGAGGCAGCAATATCAGTGTAGCCTCCGCGCACAAGGTCACGAGCAGCCTGGACTGACTGTCTCCCACGTTCGACTAGGGAATCGATTTCGTCCGCATCCGGTGATTTCAAGCGACCCGTATGCCTTCCTTCTTAACGTGGCGATAGAAGCGTATAGAGCCCTGCTCGAATTCATCGATAGGAACAGGCTTGGCCGATATCAAACGGTCAGATTCCAGTTGGAGAGGATAGAGCAATCCCACGATCCGATAAAGCTCGGGGATCAGATCGAACGGTGGGTCCAGGAGGACGAGCAGATCGATATCGCTCTCCGGAGTCTCCTCGTGGCGCGCCAAGGAGCCAAAGAGCACCAGGCCCCTGAACTGGGGACCATAGTGCTGCTGTAGAATCTCTGCACACTGTTTGATGACCTGCATGTCGGTCATAGCACAACCGCGCTCCCCAATCGCCGGAGCCAAATGAAGAAGCGAAAGGCCTGGATAGGTACACTGTACCACAGAGACGCATCGGGGGCAAGAATCGGATAGGGGCTCCGTTTGATTTGTAATACCGCGTGTACTACCATCCAAGATCTTACCGTGGCAAGATGGTTCTCCAAATTGTAACCTTACCGCGGGGAACCATGGCTACGGAAGAGATGAACGTCGACGAAAGGTTCAGGTATCTGCGCATGATGCGGGAACGATACGATAAGGCCGGGCGTGGTCATCAGCCGAGTCGCGGGCAACCAGGTCGAAGAGTGGTGGTTCTGGGATGCCCTGGCCTGACTGAAACAGCTCGGCTTGGCCGAGCGGATCAAGCCAGCCCAGCACCTGTGAGATCCGGTGGTCGATACGGCAAAAGACCCGTTCGCCAGAAAAACCGGGCAGGCGGCAGATCGGAAGCCGGAATTCAGCGCCCTGGCAGGTCCCAGACTTCGGCGATCAAGAACGGCAAGTTCGGCTTGGTGAACGAAAGCTCAGGCGCGGGAACGCGGTGATGCTTGATGTTAGGATGAACATGCTTGTGGTGAGGATCTGTACTGGCTAACGATGAGTCATTGGGATGCGGAAAAGAGTCGTACCAGTACAATTTGTCTTTGTCCGGATACTGTGCCTGACAATACTGGCCAGCATGGGGCAACTCGGCAGCAATAGGCGATACGTGCGCCCGGGACACGTCGTAGCCATAGCCCTCAATGATGCCTAGCTCAAAGTTGAGATATTCGTACACACAAAGGACTACATTCTGATCAAAGACAAGAAAACCCTCAACCCGAACGAACAGCTCACCAGAGGGCACATAGACAAGCGTCGAATGCCGAATACCGGCGAATTGCTGGGGCAGCGCGTAGATGAAGGCCTGGTACGAATCGGGCGACGATAGGGGCTCAGGCACCAACGATCTCCAGGTTAGCCTTGATCTGGAGAGCCAATGGTTGCCGTCCAACGACCTGGCGATACTTGTCATTGAGGGTCTGCCAGGTCTTGAAGATGGCGAGCCATTCGATGAATTCGAGACGATAATCGTCCAACGCATCGAACTCTTCCAACTCACCTGTCATCATGGCCTGATAAAAGTCGTCGGACTTGATACCATATTTAGTCTCAAAGCGCCCCAATGCCACTTCGAGCCTGTTCAGATCTCGGACCAATTTGCAGAGTGCTGTCATCACTTGCCTCGTTCTTGCACTATGCCAAGGGCAACTTACCACTCGACTATACCCGCACGAGATGCCAAGTCAAGAAGAACCAGGGCTTTGTCATTGGCGCGGTCCTGTACTGCTTCACTTCGTTCAGCATCTCCCTTGACTATAGCCGATACCTGCCGTCTACGCTCAGCCCGACCGCCTTTCCGACTCTGGCAAAGCCGCGAAGAAGACCTTGAGGCGTAACACTACGTTGACCAGCAGCGCTTGCTCTCAATCGACCAGCTCGACGCTGAGCTTGACCAGCACGCTGGGATTTGGGGACGATTCCGGGCGATCATCGCCTGTCCCCCTCGTGACACACGACCACCGGGGCGTTGCTTACTCTGTCCTTCTGTATCTAAGCAACACGCTCCCCGGTTGCTCCGGGATGTCGATGGTCAGGTTGGCCAGCGCGCTCCCCTTCAGGCGCACACGCGGCGCCTCTTCGTAGCCGGCGCTCAGGCTGACCTCGTACTCGGCCTCGGGCGCCACGTCACGCAGCGCCACCCGCATGGTAGGAAAGGGACTGCGGTGACGTCGGTAAAAAATGGCCACCCCGGCGTCATAGTCCGGGCGGTGCAACTGCCAGGCGCACCAATCGTGGTACGAGACCGTCAGCGGCAACAGCAGGTGGAAATCCCCCGTAAAGTAGGGGCGGATGCTGCGCCACTCGGCGATGGCCGCCTTAGCCTGGTCCATGGGGAACTCGTCGTCCAGCAACGTCACGCCGCGAGCCAGGACATCCTTGTGCGAGTGAATGGTGGGGCTGTCATCGGCCGGCAGGTTCTCGCGGGGGATATGGAAGCCCATGGTAAACCCACCGATGATCTCCCCACGCGTGCTGTAGGGTGTATAGTTCCACATCCCGCCCCCGAACAGCGGCACCCAGCGCGCTAGCCCAGCGTTGATGCACTGATCCCCCACGTGCATTCCCAGGCCGTGCGGCGGCGCCACGATGTCAGGAAAGTCGCTCGGCCAGAGGGGCAGCGAGCGCGAGAGCGTCTCCAGGTCGATCCGCCGCCCGCCGCTGGAACAGTTGTCGATCCAGATGTGCGGATGGCGACGCCGCAGCTCGTCCCACAGGGCGTAGAACCCCTCCACGTAGCGGATCTCGGTCATGCCGATGCGCTCGGGTGTGTCCGCGGCCTGCCAATAGGGCAAGGGGTCGAAATTGAAATCCTGCCGGTAGATATCCACGCCGTGCTCGCTGATGCTCCGGGAGAGCAGGTCCGTCAGATAGGCGCGCGCCTCGGGCAGCCCCAGGTTGAAGAGCAGGTTGGTGGGATTCGCCTCGCTGGCCAGCAAGAACTCGGGGTGCTCGCGGTGGATGATCGTGTTGAGCTGCACGCGCTCCGGCTCGAACCAGAGCAGGAATTTCATCCCCGCCTGGCGCGCCGCATCGCTGATGGGCCTGAGCCCATTGGGGAAGCGCCGAGGGTTGACCTTCCAGCTCCCCACGTTCTGCCACCACTCGCCCTCTTGGCCGAACCAGCAGGCATCGACCCAGTACACCTCCGCGCCCAACTCGGCGACCTTGGGCAGGACGGCCATCTCGTACTGCTCCCCCGCCTGGCCGGTCAGATACATGTAGAACTGCAACGTCTGCGCCACCGGCGGCATGACCAGCTCGCCGTCGAGCCGAGGCAAATAGTGGGCCAGGAGCAACTGCCGTAGCAGGTTGGTGCCTCGGTCAGGGTCGTCCCCCTCCCACAGGATAGCCAGCATGCGCGGCGTGCGGATCGTTTCCCCCGCACGCAGGCGCAGGTGCGTGCGCTCCATCCCGGCGACCAGACGCAGCTTCTCCGGGCCACGCTGGCAGCGCAGCTGCCACTGCCCGGACCAGCCGACCCCCAGCAACATCCCGCAGCCGGCGCGCTGCAGGTTGACAAAGGGCAACACGCCGTTGGACGAGCGACCGCCGACAGGCGCCAGCGTCTTGCTGCTCGTCGGCGGCAGGTCGGTGGTGAAGGGCAGGAAATCGTCCATGTGGCACAGGCTGCCGTTAGCATGGTGCAGGCGAAGGCGCTCATTCGGATCCATCGGCGCGACCACATCCAGCGGCAGAATATCCTCCAGGATTGGGCTATCCTCCTGGCCACCGTTCTCGAGCTCCACCACCCACTCGACCGCCGCGAACGCGTCGAACGTGCGAGCATCGACCGTTACCCGCAGGCCCGTCTGCGGATCAGCATAGCAGGTCTTGACCTTGTGGCCATCGGACAAGGCCTCCTCGCTTACCGTGCGCTGCCAGCCAGGCAGCAAGTCGGCCGCGTTCTGGCCGCCATAGCGGAACGAGGGTACCGTAAGCGTAGCAACGTCTAGGAACGGCATCGTGTGACCTCCTCGAACAGACTGTGCGGAAGTGGCCCTCATCCCCGGCCCTTCTCC
>CAYQDH010000113.1:4578-12917 GCA_964416075.1 uncultured Anaerolineales bacterium
ACCCTCTCCGGCGTAAATGGGATGCGGCGCAGCCGGATGCCCACGGCATCGTACACCGCGTTGGCGATGGCCGCGGGGGCCGGGCCCATCACGCCCTCGCCCACCCCTACGAAAGGTAGCCCCGGGCGATTGAGCAGCACGGTCTCGATGACCGGCGCCTCGCCGAAGCGCAGGATGGGGTAGCTGCGCCAATCGGTGGAGGTGACGCCGCGCTGGCCGAAGTTGACCTCCTCTTTGAGCGTGCAGCTGGCCGACTGGATGAATCCCCCCTCCACCTGGGCCGCGAACCCCTCGGCGTTGACGATCTGCCCGGCGTCGGCGGCAAGGACCGCGTGTTGCAGGGCGATGCGCCCCGTGGCGCGGTCCACATGCACGTCCACCACCACGGCCACGTAGACCTGGCGGTTCTTGTACTGGGCAAAGGCAAAGCCGCGCCCGCGGCCGTCTCCCCTGGGACGCGCGGCCGGCTGCCAGCCGGCCCTTTCCACCACGGCGTCGATCACGGCCCGCGCGCGCTCGTCGGCCAGATAGCGCAGGCGGAACTGCACCGGGTCCACACCGGCCACCTGGGCCAGCTCATCAACGAACGATTCCACGGCAAAGACGCTGGCATAGGACCCCAGCCCGCGCAGCGCCGAGACGCGTAGGGGGCTATCGCGCAGGAAATGCTTGGCGATGCGCCGCCGGGGCCAGGTGTACAGCGGGTCCGCATTTCGATGCATCCCCGTCTGGGCGAAGAGCATCGGCTGCGCCACGGGCCGGTCGAAAGGCTCTGCCAGGTGCCAGGAGGCCAAGAGAGGGTTCATCTTGCCTTGCGGGCGCGGGCGCAGCGAGTGGGTATAGCCCCACACATCGTGGTTCCAGTCGATCACCTCCCCTGCAGCGTTCAGGCTGCCCTGCAGGGCGAGAACAGTGGCCGGGCCGTAGGGCTCCCAGGCATTCTCCTGGGCGCGCGTCCACTGCAACTTGACGGGGCGCCCGGGCACGGCGCGAGCCAGCAGCGCCGCGTCCAAAGCCACATCATCGGCGCCGTTGTGGCCAAAGCTGCCCGGCCCCTCCACAAAGAGGCAGCGGACATCCTCCTGTCGCATCCCCAACACGTGGGCCAGCGCCGCGCGCACGGGATAGGGTCCCTGGGTGTGGCTCCACACGGTGAGCTTGTCGCCCTCCACGTAGGCTACGGCCGCCGATGGCCCCAGGGAGGCGTGGCTGTGGTAGGGCCGGAAATAGGTGGCCGCCAAGGTGTGCGCGGCCTCGGGGGGCGCGACAACCGGCGGGATGGGCGCCGCCGTCGGCGTGCCGTTGACCAGCAGATAGGCCTGCTGTGGTTGGCTGAGCATGTGCTCCAAAAGGGCGTCCTGCAGAGGGAGGTCCGTGTCGTTCTGCCAGGTCGCCGTCATCTCCAGGGCTTCCATGGCCGCCACGGCTTGCTCCTCGCGCTCGGCTACCACCCCCAGGAAGGTGGCATCGCGCACCACGGCCAACACCCCGGGTAGGCGCGCTGCCGCCGCTTCGTCCACTGAGACCAGCCGGGCCTCGTATCCTGGCCCACGCACGACCCTACCATGGACCATCCCTGGCATCTGCAGGTCGTGAACGAACCTGGCTTGGCCAGTGACTTTGCCCAAGATGTCCATTCGCTTGCGAGGTTGCCCCAGAAGGTTATAGGACACCGCCCCCTTGGGTTGTCCCACCCCCGTCACTGGGCAGCCAAAGCGCTTGCCGCCCTGCAAATCCCAGTAGCTGATCGAACGCCCAGTGGACGGATCGGTAATCATCCCATCGCTCACGGTGAGGCGCTCAGCCGGGACGCCCAGATCCTCGCTGGCCTCCGCCAGCAAGATATACCGCGCCTCGGCAGCGGCATAGCGGATGGCGTTGCCGGAGGTCTCCAGCGACATGCTGCTGCCGGTGTACCCTTCGTCGGGCGTCCGTGCCGTATCGGCCACCACGGTGCGCATGCGCTCCAGGGAGATATCCAACTCCTCGGCGGCGATCATAGCCACCGCCGTGCGCAGGTCCTGGCCCAACTCGGTCTTGCCGCTGAACACCGTCACCGTGCCATCGGCGTCGAAGCGAATCCAGGCATCCAGGGACGGGGTGTGTTGTAGCGGGCCGGGCAGCGGGCCACGCACGGGGGATAAGTCTCGCTCCGGCAGATCCCTGGTCTCGCGCCCTGACTGAGGCGCGTCCCCGTTCGTAGTACCGCCGTCAGGCGGGTCTTCGCTCTCCGTCGCGTCCCCCTCGCCCATTGACGCCATCCCCCCCGCCGCGCGGTGGATCGCCCGGCGCACGCGATCATAGGTGCCGCAGCGGCACAGGTTGGGGGCCAGCGCGGTCCGAATCTGCTCATCGGTGGGCCGGGGGTGGCGCCTGAGAAGCGCGTGGGCCGCCACGATCAGGCCCGGGGTGCAATAGCCGCATTGCACCGCCCCCTCGTCGACAAAGGCCTGTTGCAGGGGATCTAGGCCCCCTGGCGCGCCGAGGCCCTCCAGCGTGGTGATCTGTCGCCCCTGCACGGACCCCACGGCCACATGACAGGAGGGCCGCGGCTGGCCATCCACCAGCACGGTGCAGGCGCCGCATTGTCCCTCGCCGCAGCCGAACTTGGCCGAGGTGAGGCCTAGGTCGTTGCGCAGCACATAGAGGAGCGGCGTGTCGGGCTCGACGTGAACCGCGTGGCTCTGGCCATTGACAAGCAAGACGATATCCTGGGGCATGAGCGGGTCTCCTGGCGGTGAGGGTTGGCAGTTCTTTGTGCGCTAGAGAGAGAGTGTATATGCAACCAGCGGGCTGGTCAAGCGCGCGGACGCCCCATCTGGTTTGCACGCCCCGCGAACGCGATATATACTCATGGTATAGACTATTCTTGCGTGAGTTCGCCATCGATGCCCACTGGAGGATGCATGGAAGTGAAAACAGCCAGGCTCTTTATGAACGGGCGCAGCCAAGCCGTGCGCTTGCCGCGCGAGTTTCAGCTTCCGGGTGATCGTGTTTGGATCAAGCGCGAGGGAAACGTACTGATCCTTATTCCCATGCAAGATTCCTGGCAGCCACTGTTGGATAGCCTAGCTGAGTTCTCGGATGATTTCATGGCCGATCGGGGCCAGCCCGCCGAGCAACAAGAACGAGAAGGGCTGACGGAATGATCTGGATTCTTGATACCAACATCGCTATCGAGGTCATCCGAGGTAGGTCAGCGGGCCTGCTGGCCAGATTGACAGGTCACCGAGTCGGCGACCTGTGCCTCTCCTCCATCTCTGTCGCGGAACTGTGGTATGGAGTAGCGAAAAGCCAGCAGGTGGCCGAGAACACCGCTGCCCTGGAGAGCTTTCTGCGTCCCCTGGTGGTAGCCCCCTTCGACGAGCGGGCGGCCGCCATGTACGGCCGTGTGCGCGCCGAGCTCGCCCGGCGGGGCACGCCCATCGGCCCGCTCGATACGTTGATCGCCGCCCACGCCTTGAGCCTGGAAGCCACACTGGTCACAAACAACGTGAGCGAGTTCTCACGAGTCTCGGGCCTATCGCTGGAAGATTGGACCGAGCCAACGTAACGAGACCACGGCGAGATGGAGCAGCCTTGCCGCCGGCCCTACGCTTCACCTGCCGCCTCCGCCGCGCGCCCAACCCCGTTATCGACGACCCTACCATCCCGCAACGTCAGTGTGCGCCGGGCAAAGGACATCACGCGCGGGTCGTGCGTGGCAAACAAAGGTCGTGCCCGTCTCCCGGTTCAACCGCTCCATGATCTCCATGATCTGGTGACCGTTCGCCTCCAGTTGCGCCAGACGTTGCGCCAGGCCATGCTCAGCAGCTTCCGCACGCCGTCTTACCTCCTGGTGCTTCCCTCGATTGCATTGTCCCCCTAGCCACCGACCATCCCTACCACCAGGCCCCAGGCGCTGCCCAGGATCATCCCTGCCAGCACGTCGCGAGGGTAGTGCGCTCCCACATAGATGCGCGTAATGCCCACCATCAGGGCGGTGCCATACAGCAGAGAAGCTTGCCAGGCACTGGCCTGATAATGCTGGGCGATCAATGTGGCCATGAAAAAAGCCTGGCTGGTGTGCCCGCTGGGAAAAGAGCGCCCGCCAACTCGGTCACCGACGACGCGCGCCTGGCTTAGTCGGACAAAAGGCCGCGAGCGACGCACCAGGGCTTTTATCAGCTCGACCACCAGCCATAGCGTCACGGATCCCAACACGAGATCGTAAGCCAAGCGACGGTCTCCGGCCAGGAAAAGGATCAGCGCGATGGCCAGGGCGGCGGTGGCGTTGCCGATCTCCGTGAAACCCAACATCATCCGGTCCAGCCAGCGCGGGCGCGGTCCCCGCACATTCAGATACAGGAAGGTCCAGGCATCCAGGCGCTGGCCGGAGGACAATAGCAGCGAGACGGCTAGCAAGCTGAAAACCAGCACCATGCCTGCTAGAACGGGCTGGGCCTTTAGGCTGTCCAGCAAGATGCTCACACCGCCTCCGGCGCCGGATCACCCGCCATCACCGCCAGTGCGCGGCGCCGCACATCGATTTGCAGTGGCCTCTCTTCCAGGGGCACTCCATCCACGATGACCGGCATCGCTGGGAGGGTCTCAATATGCACCCGGCGCACCCGGTAACGCTGGATGCGCGGATCATCCCGCCCAGCCATGGTCACCTCCTGAACGGCATGACCCAGCAACGCCAGCTTGGATAGGTCGGCGAAGAGCAACAGATCCAGCAGGCCATCGGCAAAGGAGGTGGCGGAGGCAACCCGATAGTGCGGCCCGGTGTAGGGCATGTTGGAGACCAGCACCACGTGCCCGACAGTGTGGATCTCTTGCTTGTCGTCCAGTGTCAGATGTATCTCGGCAGGCGGAGAGCTGACCAGTGTCGACAGGAAATCCCCGATTCGCGCCAGATTGCCATGCTGAATATCGTCGGCTGCCGGGAAAAGGGCCGACAGCAAGCCTACAGAGCAGATCTCCAGAAAGGGCCGCCTGGTTTCGCCGCAGACAGCCACACCCATATCCACTTTGATGCGCCGGCCCGTCCTCAGGATCGCGACAGCGGCCGCGATGTCCGCCGGGATGCCCAGGCTGAGGGCCACATTGTTCTGCGTGCCGGTGGGGATGATGCCCAAGGTGGCGCGCGTGCCCACCAGGGCTCCAGCCACGGCATCGATGGTGCCGTCGCCACCGCACACCACGAACAGGCGTATCCCCCGCTGAAGGGCGTCCCTCACCACCTGCGACAGGTCGCTAAGCGGCTCGACCAGGTAGACTTCCGGCACAAGCTTCCAGGCCTGCATCTGGGTGATCACATCGATGAGCATCACCGGCGACTCTTTGGCTGCCCCCGAGGCAGGGTTGAAGATCAGCTTGGCCCGCTTGGGGCGTTCATTCGTGGAGCGAGATTTCGTGTCCATAGGTTCCTCTTCCAAGATGCGTTTGGAGTTACCTCTTGTCTCTACAGTCCAATAATACTTCTATTCACGTCCGCTTGCCATCGGACAGACGAAATCTGCCGCCCGGCCCATTGTTGGGCCAGGCGGCAGATTTCTTACGATCCAGGTTGGATTCCCCTTCAGAGCCAAGAGCCATTTTTATGGTCTGTTATGCACCACGACCACTTGACCTGACCTCACACCAGGCTCAACTCAACCGACGCGTAGCTGGGAAACCTGGCGGAAATGGAACCCGTAGATGGCCAGCGTGATGGCCAGCGGGAACAGATTGGGGCGTCGGAACAGGGCCCAGAAAAAGAGCTGCCAGTACTGCGCACGCTCGACGCCGCGGATGCCCAGGCGGTAGACCGACCGTCCAAAGGCCAGGAGATCTTGCAGCTCCAGATGGGTCCTGACTCGGTGTGGCTGGTACTCGCGGAGAAAAGTCAGAACGCGCTGGTAATAGAACTGGGGCGCATAGATCTGGCTCAGGATCCGGCGATAGCCTTCCCGCAACGTCTCCAGGCCCATCTTGGGGATGATGTTGGTCGAGCCATCCACGTTGTCCCCCGACATCTCGTTCACCAGGCGGCCCTCGCGGTCGAGGCGCTCGTACAGACTCGTCCCCGGAGGGGCTTGCAGCAGCCCCACCATCGCCGTCACGATGCCACTCCTCTGGATGAAATCGATCTGCCGCTGAAAGATCGAGCTGGTGTCGCTGTCAAAGCCGACGATGAACCCACCCTGAACCTGCAGACCGGCGCGCTGGAGCTTTTTGACATCCTCGACCAGGTCACGGCCCCTGTTCTGCGCCTTGCTGCATTCGACAAGGCTGCTTTCATCGGGCGTCTCGATGCCAACAAACACGGTGTCGAATCCGGCCTGTGTCATGAGGCTGAGCAGCTCCGGATCGTCGGCCAGGTTGATAGACACCTCGGTGTTGAAGGGCATCCCTATCTTGCCCTTCCTCCAGGCGATGAGCGCCGGCAGCACCTCGTTCTTGAGCTCTTTCTTGTTGCCGATAAAGTTGTCGTCCACAAAAAAGACGCCCTTGCGCCAGCCCAGTGCGTAGAGGCTGTCCAGCTCGGCGATAATCTGTGAGGCGGATTTGGTGCGCGGTCGATGCCCCAACAACGCCGTGATGCTGCAAAAGTCGCAGCTAAAGGGGCAACCGCGGGAGAACTGGATATTGACTGTGACGTAGTGTTTGAGATTCGCCAAGCCCCACAGAGGCGCCGGGGTACGGCGGATGTCGGGGAACTCGGTCGTGGTGTACACCCGCTGAGGGCATCCGTTGGCCAGGTCGGCCAGGAAGGGCGGCAGGGTCAGCTCCGCTTCGTTGAGGATCAGGTGATCCACATCGGGGAACTGTTCATGCTCTATGGTAAAGAGCGGCCCGCCCGCCACCACCTTCACGCCCGCCTTCTTGCAGCGGGCGATGAGCGCGCGCGTCGAGTCGCGCTGCACCACCATGGCGCTTACAAAGACATAGTCGGCCCAGGCCAGGTCCTCTTCGGCCAGGCCGGTCACGTTGAGGTCAACCAGCTTCTTTTCCCATACGGCGGGCAACATGGCCGCCACGGTCAACAGACCTAATGGCGGCGCGCTGGACTTTTTGCGGACGAATCCGAGGGCGTGTTTGAAACTCCAAAAGGTGTCAGGAAACTCGGGATAAACAAGCAAGATTCGCAACTTGTTCTCCTTAGCTACCGTACAGGGCCTGGCCGGCTGAATGGGACGCCGGCCTTGCGGGCCGCTGCCTTTTGCCGGCGCACGTGCTTGCGCTCGCCTTTGGACAATCGCTTGGGTTTGGCCTGGGTGGTTTTGTCGGTCATCGGCATCAACTCCTTCATCTTGAACCTGTTGGTTGCTCATGAGAGCATGGGAAAGAATCGCGCCGGTGCACTTGAGCCCTGCACCAGCGCGATCGTTATGGCGGCCATGTGCTCCTCTGCGCCAAGGTAGAAATCGCCATAGACTACTATCGATGGGCAAACAGTTGTTGAGCGAACACGATGGCCCGGTCGGCGCACCCTGCCGCGGCGGAACAGGCTAGTGACCGCCCACAGGATGGCAGCGCCCCCCAACGATGAGCCATGTTCGTCTTAACCTCTCTCGTGCTGATAACGGAGCTCGCACGAGCTTCACTCGCCATCAATACTGAAAACTCGAGCAAGCTTTCGGACCAGATCGCGGGGGGCTGTTGCATTTTCATCATACCATTCTATCCGTCGCTTGCCATCGGCAGGAGGATTGATCTTGTGCTCCACAAAAAGAGACCGCCTGGCGGCGGGCTCACCAACTAAAGTTGCACGGCCCACACTAAAGTCGTAGGCCGTATGATGCCAAGCGGGGAAAGGGGCAAGCGTTGGTACGGTGGCGCGCGCGGTGGCTCTAGACCTGGTTGTCTGGGCTGTCCTGTGGCGTGGTGATGCCCTCCTGCAAGGCGTAGAGGGTCGCCTGGACACGGTTGGCCAGGTGGAGCTTGCTCAGGATGCTGCTCACGTGGCTCTTGATGGTAGATTCCATGGTGACCAATTCCGCGGCGATGTCGCGATTGCTCATGCCCCTGGCCACCAAGCGCAGGACGTCCACTTCGCGCGCGGTCAAGGCGTTCGCGGGGCGCGTCTGCTGGGCCGGGCGCCGCAGCTCGTTCAGCAGCTGCATGGCGATCGTGGGATGCAGGGAGGGCTCGCCACGGCTGACTTGCTCGATGGCCCGGATCAAGTCGGCGGGCTCGGAATCTTTGAGCAAGTAGCCCATGGCCCCGGCCTTGATGGCGGGGAAGACCTTGTCGTCACGTGTAAGGCTGGTCAACACCAGGATGCGCGCCTCGGGCCGGCGCGCGGTGATGCGGCGGATGGCCTCGATGCCATCGAGCACCGGCATGACCAAGTCCATCAAGGTAACATCGGG
>CAYQDH010000114.1:0-12890 GCA_964416075.1 uncultured Anaerolineales bacterium
GGCGCCGGTGTTCCAGCCTGCACCATCCGATGTAGGAGCATCGACGCGCACAGCGAGGACCTGGCCCGTGCCGTGCAGGCCTTGAGCCAGCTCGTCGACAAAGGCGGTGAACTCGGAGCGCAAGTTAGGGTCCGTGTTTCGGTAGAAAATCTCCACGCCGCTGTAGGTCGTGCCTTGCACCTGAGACAGTATAGCCTGAACGTGGTTCTGTCGGGTAGACTCAATAGCGATAATGTTGTCGCTCAGATCACTGCGAACCACGCCGTCTATCGTGTTGGAGATGGAGAGCCACGCGCCCGTCTGGCCCAGGGCCTGCAGGTGCTCTGCGCTCGGTGGCTGGCCGGCGATGCTCCCATCGCCGCTCACAGTTAGGCCGGTTACGGTGACCGCAGGTTCCTGGAGCGATTTAGCCGTGTCCGCGATATCCTGGGTGCCATCAACCATGTCTCCTGAGCCAACAGTGACAGCGATCCGCGGCGCTGCCGGCGTGCTTTGACCTACCATGATCATGGAAGGTACAGGGTCGAGTGATGCGCGTATGGTTGTGTCATCGGCGGATACTTGGGAGGGCAGCCAGCGCCACGCGGATCCATCCCAGCCATAGAGATCGGCCTTTTCAGTGGCGATCAGATCGGCGGGGGTGGGCATTTCCAGGTCCGCATGGGCTGGGCTGACGCCCCGGATATCCATGCCGTAGAGCGGACCGTGAACGATCACGTCGGCGGGTAGGCTCTTGGCTGCGACGGCCTCAGGCTTGTCGGGCTTGAGCGCTGCCAGAGCTGCGCTATCCAGAGCATTAATGCCAATGCGTGTACGCTTGGTCACTGCACCCGCAGGGACCGTGAGTGTCACGCCGTTAGGGCCGGGGACAAGCCCACCCTTGTCGACTGTCACAGGGTGACGGTTCGTGGAGAATAAACGATTACCCAGTGATAGAGGGGGCAAGAACACAGAGTAAATCAGCAGTATGGGGACAAGGACAAAGGTGACGATCTTCTCGAGTCGTTTGTTTCTCGGGGAGTCTGTGGTGCTGGAAAGTCGGCGGCCTCTTTGCTCCATCCCTGAGTGT
Organism: uncultured Anaerolineales bacterium; assembly: GCA_964416075.1. GTDB lineage: Bacteria > Chloroflexota > Anaerolineae > UBA1429 > UBA1429 > CAYQDH01. The sequence goes on from CAYQDH010000114.1 coordinate 1,070, forward strand.
TGCTCCTTTCCGATAGTAAAAGGACGGTATGGCGCGGCATTCTAGCATACCCTACCGCTTTTGCCAAGTCTCAAGACGGAGGTATGATATTTCCCTTCTGTGCCCGTATGGTCAACGATTCTGCTGGCTCTAGCGCCGAAGGATGGGCATGAAAAGCAAGTACCTGCCCACGTAGAGTGTGGCGCCGAATCGCTGCCTATGATTCGCCCCGTCGACCAGAGTAGCCTCCGTTAGGACCGTCTGGGGTGGTGTGTTGGTCGGTATGCGCGCCCTGAAACGGACAATCACCATTCCCTGGTTGACGACTTGGCCTTTCCAGGTGATCGTATTGCCAACAAGGCGCGCATTGCCCGAGGAGGCATAGACGCTGTTCGCTACGATGGATAGCGGAACAGGTAAGGTGCAGGTGAGGCTCCCGCCGGTATCCGCACCACCCGTGTTGCGCATGCGAACTGTGTAGGTGACCGTCTCCCCGGGCAATGCCTTATCCGGGGAGATATCCATGTTTGAGGACGACAAATCTCCTCTCAGGATAAGCGATCCAGCACTGCGACCGATCGTTAGGCCATAGCCATCGTCGATCAGCGCCGTGTTCGTGATGCGCGCCCCACTCGCTGCTGAGGCAATTGAGTTGGCGGCAAAGGATACGACATGTTGCGCATCAGGAGCGAGAGAACCACGCCAATAGATCCCCCTTGTGGCGGGATCGTAGGTCGCGCCACTCAGCGAGCTAGCGTTGATGTTGAGTACCAGGGGCAGGGTATCGGTCAGGCGCACGTTGGGCGCGGTGACCATACCCGAGTTTCGCAAGGTGATGGTGTACGTCAGCATAGTTCCTGCGATAGCCTGCGATTGGCTCACCTGCTTGTGGCTGGTGCCCAAGTTAATCTCGTTTACCAGAGTACCAGCGACCATCTGCTCCATAGGCACACCCTGTTCGGAGATCATGGCCGTGTTGGTGATCCAGGTGTTGGGGGCCAGGTTGCTAGCCAATCTAGATCGGTAGCTAATATCGATACTTGCCTGGGGAGCCATGGCGCCGCGCCATTCGACGCTTTGTGCGGACGAGTCAAAGTACGCTCCCGGGCCAGAGAGGCTGCCTTCCACAAAGGTGGTACCAGCGGGTATGGGGTTAGATAACACGACTGCAATGGCTGGCTGATTGCCCGAGTTGGTGATGTTGAGCCTGTAGCTAACCTGCTCGCCCGAACGGGCTCGCTGTGGCGCTACCTCCAAGTACGATGTGGCGAAGGAGGGCGAATCTATGCTAGTTGTTATGCTGCGCTGGTAGGTTAGCAAGCCATCACCCATTTGAGCCGTGTTGCTGATGACCGTGCGCGGAGGCGAGGGCTTGTTCACAACCACATCGTAAGACACCATGTGGACCGATGCGCTTTCGCTGCTGCTGTGCGCCAACTCGATGACGGACCCTGGCGCCAGAGCGTGTTCAGCTGGCGAGCCATCGTAAAGATGCTGCACGCCCACTGTCCCATCGGCATTCTCAAGACCTACCGTCGCGGAGGTGCCGGCACTGCGTTCGCCGTTCAGAGCCAGGTATTGGAAGATGATGCGGTTGGTGCCCTCATAGAGGATGACCTGGAAGGTCTGCTGTTGGTCGGAGAGGCCATAGAACGATACGTCGTGCCACGTTACGACGGCATAGCGCTGCGGAGCACTTCCGAATGTGGCCAGGTATACGCGGCCGTTGACAGCGGTGAGGTCATCCCACAGCGGCGCTACAAAGTTGTTTGGCTCGTTCGAGCTAGGTATTGCTGTGTTGGAATAGGCTGTAGCGCATTGCCCGAACAGGAGCATCCCGTTGCTGTTGATATGGACCTGTGAATACGGGTGACCATAGAAGCTGAAGGTGAATCCTAGGTCTAGGGGGCCTGCACACTCATCATCACCCAGGATAATGGAGCTCCCATTGGAGGCGTCGATCCAGGAAAAGGTGGGGCGGACCTCAGGGCGCGCCGGCAAAGCGCCGGTCCATTCGATACGTTGTTGCGCGGCATTGTAGCTGGCGCCCTGCACACTTGCTGCGACCAGAGTGGTACCTTTGGGAATAGGGTCCACAAGGGAGGCTGTCGCTATGTCGAAGGGAGAGGCATTGGCCAGGCGGATCGTGTAGTGCAACCGGTCGCCTGGTGCAGCGGTCGCCTTGTCCACCATCTTCCCAGTCAACTGAGGATGAAGCAGCGGCATGGAAAGGCGCGTGAAAGCGTTGAGTACTTGCGGCGAGCAAGCCCCTACTTCCAGTCGCACTGTGCTAGTGATTACTGTGTTATTTGTCAGCCCGCGGTTTACGCGCGCTCGGAAATCGAGATACAGAAGGCTCGATGCGGCGATATCCCCTTCCCAGAGCAACATGCGAGACTGAGTAATGAAGCGGACGCCATCACTGGCACTGCCTTCTACGTAAGTCAACTCCTCTGGCAGGAAGTGAGTCCAGGTAGCATGTCTGGCCGAACCGGTGGGGTTTCTGAGCGTGAGGCGATAGCTGAGGATATCGTCCCATCGGCAGAATGGCGCATCTACGGACAAGTGCGAACCACTCAGCGGGGCGTCCAATTCCAGGATTTCGACCCGGTTTGTGGTGGAATCATCGGTGCCGCCCAGGACATAGAATCTGCCGTCTGCGTAGGTGCCGGCAGCGCCTGCGCGCTCTGGGCTGCCGAGCGAGGGAAGCATAGACCAGGCGTCAGTCACGGGATCGTATTGCTCGACAGATGCCAGGCCATCCCACTCGTTACCGCCGCCTGCGGCATAAAGGTGGCCATCTCCGGTCGCGACGAAGGCAAAGCTATGTCGTCCTGTGCTCATGGATGATAGGGCGGTCCAGGCATCGGATGCCGGATCGTAGCGCCAAAGCTGGGTCAGGGCTGGCCAGCCGCCTGCCAAGTAGATGTAATTCCCCAGGGTAGCTGCCTGGGAAAAGCTTGCCCCGCCCGCTGGCAGAGATGCGATCGTGGACCAACGGTCGGCGGCTGGGTCGTAGACATAGCTCTGAACCGAGTCGCCGTCGCTGCCATTGCCGCCGAAAGCATAGATCTTGTTGTCCAAAACTGCGGCGGCCATACCTGATAGCGCCCTGGGCAGAGGTGCTGCAGTGGTCCAGGCATTGCTCGCAGGATCGTAGATTTCAACGGCATCGATGTATGGTGTGGCTCTAGCCGGATCATAGCCACCGAGGACGAACATTCGGCCGTCCAACGTCACCGCGGCGCTATTGGCGGCGGCGGTAGGCTTGTAAGCACCTTCCCTCCACGAATTGGCTCCAGGATCGAGGATCTCTAGCATGCTCAGGGCGTTGTCGCTGTCATCGTTCAGGCCACCAACACAGTAGAGAGCACAGCCTATAGCCGAAGCGCTGGCACGGTAGCGAGGTGTGATCAACGAAGGTCCCCAGGACCAGGGGTTCATGGCTCGGGTGCGAAACGCCAGTTTGGCGCTGACGGAAGCTGAGCCACCCTCCTTGGCTTCCACAGTCGCCATCGAAACCTCTCCCGAATACGCCGACCGTGGCACTGATACCTGAAGTCGGAGGGCCTGAGATCTGCAGGCATCGAGTGTTTTCGTGCGAGCGACCGGCTCACCGGTGAGTGCGTCGAGTACTTGGCTAGGCCAAGATGACTGGGCCGATAGGTCGAAAATCGTCGGCGATGCCCCGTCATTGGTGACCGTCAGGTCGTAAGTCACCTTGGTTTCGACAGTCCTATCGATCATGGCGTTGGCTTCTTGGATCGGCGCGGCGAGGCCCACTGCCCTGGCTGGGCGATTTTCCTGCATCCACAATATGGCTCTTTCCAGGACCTGCGCTCGCTGTGGCGCGGGGCCCACTCCCTCCAAGCCATAGCTCAGATAGATCGTGCGAAAAACGCAGCTATCACCGCGCAGAGAAAGCAGGTAGCCCCCACTTGTGTTCTGCAAAGCGCGGCCACGTGCGTTCCCCAGCGCGATCATATCTGGCGAGATCTGGTTCCGGGCGCTGTCTGGAGTGTTGAAATCCAATTCGATGCCGGCCAAGATGTCACCTTCGACGCCCACAATAGTCTCGAGTGGGCCGGTGTCGTCGAGGTAGGAGGCATTAAGGTAGTTCAGATACTCGTCCCTAGCCCTGTCAAAGTACCCGATATCCTCCCCGCTAATGAAGAGCCCCCCTCCTTGCTCTAGGTACTCTGACAAAGCTCCCCAGGCGTCTATATAGCCCGGAGAGGCATGGGGCTGCGACCAGATGACGAGGTCATAGGGCGCCATGTCTGCCGCCGTTGGTTTGCGTGCGTTGGCATCGTCGATGATCCAGGTGCCATACCCAAAGAGCAAGCTATCGAGGGCCATCGTATAGTATGCGAGATGGCTTTCGGGCACCCAGGCGTCGGCGTCGACGAGCAAAATGCGCGGAGCGACGGTCAATCGTAGGTCTACCTGGGCGGTCTTACCGGCACGAACCTGGATGCTTTCTGCTCGGGATCCACGAAAACCTGGCTGCGCTGGCAGAGCCTGCACAGTGTAGGTGCCCACAGGAACGATCACGCTATAGTATCCCTGGGCGTCCGCCGTGGTGCGTAAGGGGGTGTCCAAGATCTGGATGTGCGCCGGGGCAGGTTGGCCACCGGGGTCTAGTGTCACGCGTCCTCTGACCGTGCCCGATGGCAGACGAGCGAGACTGAAGTCGAGTTGCGTGGCCGTTTGAGCCAATACCTGGATGCCGTTCACTGTCTGATCCTGGTACCCAAATTGCGAAGCCGTGACATCATAAATGCCTTCGGCCACGGAAAAGGAATACGTGCCGTTCGCACTCGTCCGTGTGGTCATCTGGCCTTGGGTGACGGTATTGCGCATGGCGATCAGTACGTCGGTGATAGGTTGCCCCGACTGCGAATCAGTTACTCGACCCGAAAAGGCCCCGCTTTCGATGATGGAGGCGATCGCCTGATAGGCGTCGATGCGGCCATAGCCATAGTCCGCATCGGGACCGTAAGTGCCAAGATCGACGGCTGTGGAGGTAATGATGTACTCTGTCGCGGTGATGGCCAGGGAAGCAGGCACCTCATCTACAGTTGGCCGGCTGCCTGCCTGCCGCTGGGCTTGTAGGCTCAAGGCGGCAAGCCCAGCCACATGAGGGGCCGCCATCGATGTGCCATCCCAGCTGCTTTCATACGTACCCCCAGGTACTGAGGAGAGGATCCCCACCCCCGGGGCGACTACCTCAGGCTTGAGCTCGCCCCAAGGCGAGGGCCCCCTGCTGCTGAAACCTGCAATGAGGTCGCTGCTATCCGAGGCGCCAACGGCAAAGGCATTGGATAGGCTACCCGGCGACCCTACCGTTCCGGTTTGTGGGCCGTTGTTCCCCGCTGAGAAGATGGTCATGATTCCAGCCTGGCGCAAGGCCCGCAGATCCTGGGCGAAGGTCTGGTCACTGCCATTATCGTCACCCCAGGAATTGCTCACGATATCCGGGGCGCGATCCGGATCGGGGTTGAGGCCATCCAGGCTCGTGGGCGCCAGACACCACTGAAACCCCTTGTGGATCCACTCGTCCGTGGCTTCACCGGCATCATCAAAGATCTTGACGGCAATCCATTGTGCTCCCGGCGCCACACCGATCGGTGGCGCTCCTGCTTCCGAGCCAACCAGAGTGCCCATGGTGTGCGTACCGTGCTTGGCGGCCGAACCATACTGCATACCGCGGGGTCCAGGCTCCTGAGGGTAGGTTCCCGTGGGATCGAACCAGTTATAGTTGTGATCTGGGACTGTGGGGTTCGCCACGCTATAACCGCGGTATTTGCTCTGCAAGGCGGGGTGTGTCCAATCTACGCCCGAGTCCAGATTTGCTACCACCACACCCTGGCCCGTGATACCGAGGTTCTGCCACACGCGATCAGCGCCTATCTTGCCAAGGCCCCAGGCCAAGCCCGCAGACCCAGACGCGGTCAGTGGCTGAGGGAGGCGGTGGATGCGGTTGGGCCGAATAGACTCAACTTCCGGTCTTTGCGCCAGTTGCACGACGGTCTCGAAATCACCTTGCACGACCAGGCCGTTGAAAATCCAAAAGCTCTCGTAGCGGGCTATTTTGCTTTCCTGCAGACGTGCCTCGAGGTAGGTGCGGACTCCATTCTGGCTTCGGACGGCAGTACTCTGGAGTTGCCGGACAAGGGCTTCACGGGGCCTGAAGGTCGAGGGAATCTTGTCCAGATCCCCCTCAGGAACGGTCGGCTCGAGGTATACGAGAAAGGTGACCAGCTCGGGCTGGTCGACGCGGCGATTTTCGTTGCTAACATCGGCTTCTAGGAATTGCTTTACCACACGGGGATCGATCTTGAGCCGGGCACGTAAAGGAATGAGCGCCCAGTCTGTTGCCGAAGGTGTTTGCGCTTTGGGTGAGCGCTGTGGGCCCGGTTTGGGCTCCTGAGCTTGCGCGGGAGCGAAGGTGGCGACCAGGATCAGGATAAGCAGCGATGCAATCCAGCGATAGCGATTCATGACCCTTCTCCTTGCCGGCTTGAGGAAACGCACGCCGATAGGCAGAGCACGGAGAGTTTACCGCTAGCGGTCTTGAGAAGCAAGCTATTCCAGGATCTCCCCCAATCGGGGCGCCCAGAGCAAGCCCTGCGAGTGCGGCCACCAAATCATGGCGTCAATCCCGGAGGATAAGGTGCGATGCCTGATACGGGTTGCAGCTGCTGCAAGTGTTCAGCGATGGTGAGCCCTGTAACGGGATGTATTACCTGGGCAGCAATGTCGGCCAGGGGGACCAGCACGGAAGCACGCTGCAGCATGCCGGCATGTGGCACGGTGAGGGTGGGTGTGCGCAGGCTCAGGTCATCGTAGAGAAGGATATCGAGATCAATGGGCCGGGGACCATAGCGGAGGGTTGGTACACGCCCCAGGTCGTGCTCGACCTCTTTGAGGCGCCACAGGAACTGGTGGGGCTTGTCGGATGTGCACACAGCACAGGCGCCATTCAGAAATCGTGGTTGCTCCAGAACACCCCACGGTTCTGTCTCGTACAGGGGCGAGACGACCACAACCCGGATGCCGCGGGCCTGCAAGATCTCCAGGGCTCTCTGGATATTCAGCTCTCGATCTCCAAGATTTGACCCGAAGCCGAGATACGCCGTGACGACCGATGCAAAGCGTGACACGGTTAGGTCGCTCGCAGGATCGCATCTGTCATACGTACCGCTCTCGTGACCGGAAGGACGTCGTGCACCCTGACGATGTTCGCTCCCCGGACTATGCCCAGTACCACGGTGGCAATCGTCCCCTCAACTCGTTCCTCGGGTGGCAAATCCAGCGTGTACCCTATGAACGACTTGCGCGACGTTCCCAGCAAGATGGGGAGGTCCAGAACTTGCAGTGCCTCAAGGTGATTGAGGAGTCTCATGTTCTGCTCCACCGTCTTACCGAATCCGATTCCTGGATCGATGATGATGCGGTCTCTGGCGATGCCCGCGGTCAATGCCAGATTGACCTGTGAGCCTAGCTCCGACACGATGTCTGCCAGGAGATCCTCATACTTGGATCCGATGTATCGCCCGCCGAGGCGGGATTGCTGTACCGCATCTTTGGGCCTGCTGCGGTTGTGCATGATCACGATGGGCACCGATCGCTGGGCGATGAGCGGGGCCATCAGGGGATCCATCTGCAGACCCCAGACATCATTGACAAGATCGGCTCCTGCATCAAGGGCTGCACGGGCCACCGCAGCTTTGTAGGTGTCGATGGAAATGGGGAGATCGCAGCTAGCCCTCAATTTCGTGATCACGGGCAAGACCCTGCTCAGTTCGATATCCTCATCCACAGGTACGGAGCCGGGGCGTGTCGACTCACCACCGATGTCGATGATATCGGCTCCGTGCTCGACAAGGGCCAGGGCGTGTGAGACGGCCAAATCAACGACCTGTGTGGGGGACAGGTCAGGGGATTGCAGCAGGCCGTCGCCGGAAAAGGAATCGGCTGTCACGTTGACAATGCCCATCACAAAGGTGCGCTCGCTCCAGCGGAATAGTCGATCTCCGATGGGGCATACCAAGCTTGGGGGAATCACGGCTGCGCTCCCAACTCGGTGAGCATCTGTTCAGCCTGCTGTCTCCACTGGCTTGCGGCGGGGTCATCGGGAGTGAGCCGCAGATACTCTTTTAGCGCGGCGATCGCTTCGTTGTCCTTGCCCTGCAGCTTGTAGATGCTCCCCAGGCCGAGATATGGTTCGGGGAGATCAGGGTCAAGTTCCTTGGCGCGCAAGAACTCGGTTGTGGCCTCGTCGAATCGATTCAGAGCCGCCAAGACACCCCCTAGATTATAGTGCCATTCCGCGTCATCCGGCTCTTCGGCCAAAGCCGCGCGAAAGGCCTTTTCCGCCTCAGCCAGCTTGGCTTGCTGATAATAGGCCACACCCAGGTTGGCGCGTGCATCCAGGTTCTTGGGGTCGATCTCCAAAGCCTTGAGAAACTGCGCTTCGGCCTGTGCATATTCCTGTTTCTGTACATAGGCGTTGCCGAGAGCAAGATAGAGGTTGGCCGACTTGGGGTCGGCGCGTATGGCTTGTTCCAGCTTGGCAATTGCTGTGTCAATGTTGCCAGCAGCCAAGTCATCCTTGGCTGCCTGCAGGATCGATGCCGAATCTCCAGAAGGGGTGGGTGGGGTCGATCTGCAGGAGGTAATCAATCCAGTCATCACAAACAGGAGGAGCAGTAATCGCCACTTCATGTATTTCGCCTTTAGCTGTGGATGGGGCGTCCGCCGATGAGAGATAGGAACTCGGTGCGTGTCTCACGACGACTGAGAAAGATGCCGCGATTGGCTGATGTAACAACCACGCTGCCCGGTTTGCGAATGCCACGCATCGTCATACATAGGTGCTCAGCCTCAATGACCACACCGACGCCACTAGGTTTGATGGTATCCATGATACAGTCCGCCAATTGGCTGGTAAGCCGCTCCTGGAGTTGGGGACGACGCGCCAAAATCTCCACCGCTCGAGCCAGTTTGCTTATGCCAACGACGCGCCCGCGTGGGATATAGCCGATATGCGCCCTACCGTGAAAGGGTAAGAGGTGGTGTTCGCACATCGAATAGAAAGGGATGTCTTTAAGGATTACCATTTCTTGATGGTTCTCGTCGAAACCGATGCGCAGCACCTCGCCAGGATCTTGCTCTAGCCCCTGAAATATCTCCGCATACATTTGTGCGACACGATCAGGGGTCCTTAGCAACCCCTCGCGCTGGGGGTCTTCGCCGATGGCAAGGAGAATCTCTTCCACCGCACGGCGAATGCGTTCCATATCGATACTGGCCGGCAGGATCTGGTTTGCGTCGTTCGCGTCTTGTTCGTCTTTGCTCATTGCTTTGGCTCCAGGATAAACACCTGTGTTTCCTCAGGCAGTTGGTTCTTGGTGATATTGAGGGATTCCTGCTTGGTAGGCGTTTCGATGGCCATCTCTTTCAGGAAACGGGAGACACTATTGAGCTGAACGTTAAGGCCCGGAATCTGATAGTGCATAGGAACCACGACCCTGGGCTCCAACTGACCAATAACCTCTGCTGCTTTACTGGCTGTGAGAGTGCTGTGCCCGCCAACAGGAATGAGCAGGATATCGACGCTGTTGAGTTGCTCGATCTGCTCCTGGTCTGGAACATGGCCGAGGTCGCCCAGATGACAGATCGTCAGATCCTCGAACTCGATCAGGTATGCTGTGTTGCGCCCGAATTCCTCGCCCTTTTTGGCATCATGGAAGGTGGAAACACCGATAACAAAGATGCCCTCGACCTCGTATTCGCCAGGGCCCGTAATGACAAAGGGAGACCCTTTGACGGCCTGGACATTGTTATGATCATCGTGAAAATGGCTTACGGTTACTACCGTTGCCGTGAGGCGGGGAAGCTTGATTCCCAAGTCAGCACTATAAGGATCTGTAACAACAGATAGGCCACGACTGCGAAGTCGAAAGCAGGCCTGACCGTACCAGGTGATCTCCATGATGCGAAAATACTCCTTACGCTGGCATCAAGCCGGGCTTGCTTCAAGTCCGCTCATCCCTGGCGCTTGATGATCTCAATATTAGACCGGGCTCGCTGTTCCGTCAACCACACCTCAAAGGCACGCTGCTGTACCATGGGCCAGAGCTCATCTTCCACGAGGTGGTTGGCGTCTGCTTCGAGCACCTGAATGAGGTGAAATCCGGATTCACTGCGAATCACGCCACTGGTCTGCCCGGGCTTGAGAGCGAAAGCTACTTGCTCGACATCGGGAGGCAGCACGCCTCGTGGTACGAAGCCGAGATCCCCACCCGTGCTTCGCGTGGTTTCATCCTCTGAACTCTGGCGGGCCAGATCTCCCAGATCCGCTCCCTGTTGTAGCTCTTGTGCCAATATGTTGGCCGTCTGCTCGTCAGCCACCAGAATGTGGCGAACATGGACCTGCTCCGTGCGACGCGGTAACGAGGCCGTGACGTTATCCTTTACTGCCGCTGAGAGGAGGTCCGTTCGAACCTGGGAGCGAAGGGAATCCAGAGTCAAGCCATTTGAGCGGAGCCACTGGTCAAAACCAGTCGCGTCATCGGCCCGCATACGAGCAATCTCGGTGTCGATGGCCGCCTCTGGCACGGTAATTCCCTGGGATTTTGCTGCCTGCTCGATCAGCTGTTGATCGATCATCCAGTCCAACACCTGTTCCTCGAGTTGAGTCAGAGTTTCTTGGGTGTAGGTGCTCTTGATATCGATGCCGGGCTGCTTAACAAAGTGCGCTGTGGCTTCCATGACCCGCTTCTGTACGTCGACTCGAAGGATGGGGACGCCATTTACGACAGCAACGCGAGCATCGCTCGGCTCCTGGCTAGTCCCAGATGATGTGTCGTTGCTTGCACCCAGGGTATCGGGTGTGGATGTCCAAAGTGGCGCGGCCGTAGGCATGGCAGCAGCCGTTTCGGGGAGCGTACTGTCGGCGCGTGATTCTGACGCAGAGCCTTGTGCCGAGTTACCTCCCGCCTCACAGCCGTTGATGATGACAAAGACCAAAGCGAGGACTAGGGGAATAAATGGCTTGAGCACGATTCTCCACAGGGTTAGGCAGATGTCGGCAGAGCGGCCGTAGTGAGTGCCTTGGATGCGCCGTTTCGATCGCAACAGCACCGAGTATACGACGGGGGTGCTGGGCTGTCAATAACCATCGAGCAAACCGAGCAAAGAGCTGGCCCGATCCGTTGGTCACGGGAGCGGCTCAGCCAACGAGCCGGCGACTTGACAGTCATGCGTCGTTTTCGGTAATATGCCCCTATTGTACAAGAGCCAGTAGCCGACTAACTGGTGTATTCATCATTGTTAGCGTTGAGACAAAAAGGAGCAGCATGGACGAATTGATCAAGCTGGTATCGCAAAAGGCAAACATTCCTGAAGAGAACGCCAAGGCGGCCGTGGAGACGGTGTTGGGCTTTTTGAAGGACAAGCTGCCTGCGCCCATTGCCTCGCAGATCGACGGCTTGGTGGGCAATCCCGATCTGGGCAAGCAAGTAGGTGGCGCTCTGGGAGGTTTGGGGGGCCTCTTCGGTCGCAAGTGAGGTTCACTGCACCCCGATCTGGTGGTGCATATGGCATGTAGGGCGGAGTGTGCTCGTGCAGGGACATTAGAGGGACAGGGCGATGCAGCATCATCTGCTATCGTTCTGGCAGGAGAGGGCGCGGGGAACTATGGGCCGGAGGGCTATGGTGCGCAGAGTTATGTTTGGACTTGTCCTGCTTGCAGGCCTGGTGATCGGCAGTCCTGCCCCAGCGCTGCTGGATTCCTCCCGAACATTTCTTCCAGTGGTTCAGCATCAGCCCACAC